>JAZSNZ010000193.1:0-2379 GCA_045536645.1 Acutalibacteraceae bacterium | reverse complement strand
GGAAGAGAATAAGGAGTGGGACAGAGCTTGTAAAACCGACGACGGAAGATATTTCGGATTCCCCAAAATTATGGGCGCTCCCAGACTTCGTATTTCCAACGGCCCTGCAGTAAGAAAAGACTGGCTCCGTGATTTAGGTCTTCAGGAACCTGAAACTATTGAGGATTGGGAAGCTATGCTTACAGCCTTCAAGGAGAAGAAGGGCGCAACTGCACCTCTCTCTCTTAATAGTGGTGGCATCAGTCAGCTTATCACAATCTTAGGTGCAAGTAACGGAACTTATGTAAAGGACGGAAAAATTGTTTACGGTCCTATGCAGCCTGAGTACAAAGAAGCTGTTGCAACAGCAGCAGACTGGTTCAAAAAAGGAATTCTTGATCCCAACATTGCTTCTGTAGATTCAAAGATGCTTACAAACCAGATTGTAACAGGAAAAACAGGTGCGGCATCCTGTGCAGGCGGCAGCGGTATCGGCACATATCAGCCGGCAGGTGTTGCTAATGATCCCAACTTTGACTTTTCCGGTGTTGCATTCCCCTCGAAAAAGAAGGGTGAACTTAGTCATCGTTCCAACATAAATCATCCCGTTATTCATGATGCTACTGCGGCAGTTACATCACAGTGCGATTATCCGGAGCTTGCGGTGAAATTCCTTGACTATCCCTATACAGATGAAGGATATATGATTGCTAACTTTGGTGTAGAGGGTGACACTTACACAATGGTTGATGGGGTGCCCACATATACAGAAAAGATTACAAATAACCCCGACGGTCTTAAGATGAGCCAGGCACTCGGTATGTATGTGAAGGCAGGTTCCGGCTCGGCAATGAGCTGTGACGAGGCATATATCGACCAGTACTATGGACTTCCTCAGCAGCGTCAGGCGCTTGATGCGTGGACACTCAATGCAGATAAAGTTGCAGAGTATATTGTCCCTGCTATTATGCCTACAGCAGAAGAATCGGAAGAATATGCAAACCTTATGACTGAAATTGATAAATACAAGGCGCAGATGCTTATGAAATTTATAATGGGTATCGAACCTATGGAAAAATTCGACGACTTTACAGCAGAACTTAAGCGTCTCGGTGTAGACCGCGCAATGGAACTTCAGACAGCGGCACTGGAAAGATATTACAAGAGATAAGGAGTGCTATAAGAATGAAAATAAAGGTGTCATTAAGCCAGCGTATATTTGATATATTCAACGTGCTTTTTATGCTGGTGTTGATGATTGTTATGATTTATCCTTTGTGGCATGTTGCGTGTGCATCGCTCAGCGACGGTGCGACTCTGCTGTCACATCAGGGTTTGCTGCTTCTTCCGAAGAAATTCAGCCTGGACGCGTACAAGGCAGTATTTACCAATAAGCTCATTCTCGGAAGCTACTTAAACACATTCATAATTGTTCTGAGCAGTCTGGTTGTTAATATCGTGCTGACAGCACTCGGTGCATATTGTCTGTCACGTAAAAACTTCCCGTCGGGAAGATATATAATGAAGTTCATAACAATTACGATGTTTGTTTCAGGCGGTATGATACCTATGTATCTGCTTGTAACAAGAACTTTGGGATTATTTGACTCCTACTGGGCGTTGATTTTGCCCTCGGCTATAAGTACATATAATATGATTATTATGCGTACATCGTTTTCCCAGGTTCCCGAAGGACTTATCGAGGCAGCACGTCTTGACGGTGCTACCCATTGGCAGACACTTTTCAAAATTGTACTGCCCCTTTCAATGTCGACAGTTTCTGTAATATTGCTTTACTACGGCGTAGCACATTGGAATTCATGGTTCCAGGCAAGCCTTTACCTGAAAACCAGGGGGAAATTCCCGTTGCAGCTGATTCTGCGCGAAATCCTTATACAGAATAACACGGAATCTATGATGGACGCTCAGGCGGCAGATACATATGCCCTTAGCGAAGTAATCAAGTATGCTATTATAATGGTAGCAACCGTTCCGATTCTGATGATTTATCCCTATTTGCAGAAATACTTCAAAAAAGGTGTAATGATAGGAGCTGTTAAGGGATGACCCTGCGAGGCGAGTGCAAAGCACGAAGCCAAGCAGTAAGGTATCCCTTATGGCAGAATTTCCCGTGAGGTAGCGCCCTCTTACTGGCGCGTAGCGAACGGCAGAAATTCACGGCTAAGGGATGACCCATAAAACCCGAAAAGATAGCAGCGTAAGCGAAATCTTTTCGGAGAGGAAGAACGGATATAGCGAAGTGAGCAAATGGCGAACTGTAGCCAATAACCGTTCTGACGATATGGCAGAACGCACGGGGAGACAGCCGCCCTCTCGCTGGCGTGTAGCGAACGGCTGAAATTCACGGCTAAGGGAGGAGCCGCAAAGCGGATGACCCCG
>JAZSNZ010000006.1:0-3644 GCA_045536645.1 Acutalibacteraceae bacterium | reverse complement strand
TGAAGAGCACGCGTACTTGGTGCCGCGGTCAAAATCTGCAGCAACAATTCTTGCCCACGCAGATTTTGGGCACCGCAAACGGATAGCAGATGACGAAAACATATTGAATATGCTCTGCCTGTCTTGTATTCAAGTCCAGTTTTTTCCTTCTTTCGTCCACACCTAAACTGCTTCTTTCTCCTAATGAATAAAGAAAAACACTTGTACATTGAAAATACAATATTTTAATGACAATTGTGTGTATTTATGATATAATTATATTTAATACAAGAAACAGTATAAAAGGGAGCTGATCGAATGCATAATGTTTTAGTTCCGATTTTTTTAGGCGTTCTTATTTCTGTAATTGGTATCTGCAATATGAAAGGCAATATATCCTCAATTCATTGGTATCATAGACGACGAGTAACAGAAGAAGATCTGATTCCATTTGGAAAATTGGTTGGTCTTGGCACAGTTATAATAGGTATTTCTATTATAATTTTAGGAATCTTCACTTTTATAGCAGTTCTTATTAAAGCAGATTATCTTGTAATAGTTGGTTCAATAATTGTTATAATCGGAATTGTGATTGGACTTGCCCTTAGTTTCTATGCTATGTTTAAATATAATAAGGGTATTTTTTGATAGATCAATAATTAACTTTTCACAACAGCATTGGAGTCATGAAGATGAAAATCTTAGAGCGTATATTTCGCAGAAAGCCAAAACTGACATCCAACCTATGCCTTCACGGGAAGAGATTATTGAAAAGATGTATGACAAAGGGCTCGATTCATACACAGATGAGGTAGTAAATTTCTTTTATTCAAAATACAGATCAATGCGATATGTCATACTTAAGGATAAGCGAGGTCTGCTTACCTATCAACTTGAGGCTATTTATCAATTTGACATAGAGGAATGGGCGTACATTTGCACACACGACGCAATGCCTGCAATGTGGCAACAGTTTAATGATAATTCTTCCATATCATTTTTTGAAAACATGGACGAGCTTCTGAGTGCAATTAATGAAGAACCTGAGTATAAATTATATTTTGCATAGAAGTGCGTAGGGCTTCTATATGCAGACTTGGTACAGACACAAAGAAATCAGCTTTGTGTTTATAAGAGTAAAGCAGAGGTGACCATATATGAATGCCTTTTTCACTATAATATTGACTATCCTCTATGGCTTTGTCTCAAACTCCTATCTTGTAATAAAAGAAAAACTATTAACTCTCGCAGCAGTAATCCCCCTTTTCATATTGATAAATATATTCATAGGCCTTGGAAGGAGAAAAGTCCACGGTGCAAGAATGAAAATCTGCAACCACGGAGCAGAGGCCTTGCTGCTGTTTGCAATTACAACGATAATATCCATAGTTTACCACATAGCCATCGCCTTTATATTAATTCCCGATTCTTATCTTGACTACATATTCAGCGCACTGATCTGTATTGCATCTCAAGCGGTTCTTTTCTGGAATGGCATAATATGTGTATACTGCACGTCAACTCAGCTGGGAATAAAACACAGAGTAATAGGAATCCTGTGCGGAATGATTCCCATAGCTCATCTTTTTGCACTGAAAAATATAATAAAAAAAAACCTTGCAGAAGTTGCGTTTGAATCAGAAAAGCAACGCCTCAACGTTGAACGCAGAGAGCTCCAGATATGTAAAACGAAGTACCCCATACTTTTTGTTCATGGTGTGTTTTTCAGAGACAGCAAGCTGCTCAATTACTGGGGCAGAATACCGAAGGAGCTTGAAACAAACGGAGCGACCGTATATTATGGGGAGCATCAATCCGCATTGTCAGTAAAAGACAGCGCTGAGGAGCTTGCAGAGCGGATAAAGAAGATAACAGAGGAAACAGGCTGCGAAAAGGTCAATATCATAGCTCATTCAAAGGGCGGTCTTGACTGCCGCTATGCAATAGCCCACTGCGGAGCAGAGCCATATGTAGCCTCACTTACCACCATAAACACGCCTCACAGAGGCTGTGGCTTTGCAGATTACCTGCTGAGCAAAATATCTCCGTCGGTTCAGCAGAAGGTCGCAAATGCCTATAACGCCGCCGCACGCAGGCTTGGGGACACCAACCCCGACTTCATGGCGGCTGTACGCGACCTGACCGAAGAAAGCTGCAAAAAGCTGGATGCAGAAATGAAAATCCCTGAGAATATATTCTGCCAAAGCTTCGGCTCGGTGCTGAAAAAAGCGAGGAGCGGCAAATTTCCCCTTAATTTCTCATTTCACCTTGTAAAGCACTTTGACGGAGCTAATGACGGACTTGTATCGGAAAAATCCTTCCGCTGGGGCGAGAAATACGAGCTTCTGACTGCCGATGGCGACAGAGGCATATCCCACGGAGACATGATAGACTTAAACAGAGAGAATATTGAAGGCTTTGATGTGCGTGAATTTTATGTCCAGCTGGTATCCGACCTGCGTGAGAACCGGAAATAATCTCACAGAAAGCCTGCTTCATTGACAAATCTCGCAAAATCCAATATAATATTAGCAGAACCAATATTTTGAGGAGATGTTATTATGGCAGACAGCTTGAAGGAAACCTGGAAAGAGACTGGCAAGGGTCTCGGTCATGCATTCCGCGATCTTGGCAAGACTCTTATCAAAACCGGAGCTAATGTTGTCAACAAGGTTGACGACTGGGCAAACGGCGACGATGAAAACAAAGAAAAAGAAGAAAACAAGGAAAACTGATTCAAAGACAAAAGCTCCCACGATCAATCGTGGGAGCTTTACTGTATAAAACTTATTCCTTGGGCATTTCAGCAGGGTTCGCGAACTCAACAACGATGGTGTTAGTCCAGAAACCGGGCTTGATGTGAGCCTTTGCATAAACGTTGGGGGACTCGGGAGAAACGTTGAAAAGGAGATCCTGACATCTGCGGGTCATGCCGCAGGTCATGTGTATCTTGTGGTTGCCGAAGGGAACGGGGATAAGAATGCTCTGCTTGTTGGCGAGATGACCGTAGGGCTGATCGTCGAGATAGATTCCGTAGCCTACAGCAACGCCGATGGGAGAGCCCATGCGATAAAGCTGAACCATACCGCCCATATTTACATCAATTGCGGTGCCGCACTTGGGACAGGGGAGAGAGCCTGTAACATCGATAACGTTGCCGCACTTGGGACATTTTACTCTGTAATTCATAAAAACACATCCTCAAATGTTTATTTGATTTTATCATAGCTTAAAAACAGTAAAAAGTCAAACTGTTTGACAGAATAATAAATAAGGGATAAAATATAGAGGACAAAACCAAAGGGGAATAGCTATGCACGACGAACTGACAAAAAAGGATATAGAAAAGATGCAGGCGGAGATCGATGACAGAGAGATGCGTCTGCGCCCTCAGCTATTGGAGGAAGTAAAGAGGTGCCGTGAGTTTGGCGACCTCAGTGAAAACTTCGAATACAAGGAAGCAAAGCGAGCACGAAACCGCAATGAAAGCCGTATACGGTATCTTAAGAACATGATAAAGACCGCCCGAATAATAGAGGATACCTCCACTGACGACACCGTAGGTCTTTACGATAAGGTAGGCATATACATGGAGGACTGCGACGAGGTGGAGTATTATAAGATAGTCACCACCGTGCGAATAGACCCTCTCTCAGGGCTTGTCA
>JAZSNZ010000161.1:0-9496 GCA_045536645.1 Acutalibacteraceae bacterium | reverse complement strand
GCCCTTTTCTTCGGCAAGGGCGAGCACTTCCTCAAGGGCAGCATATTCCTTTATTGCCGCCGTAGCGCATACGCCCTGGTGATTTCCGCCTGCGCTCATTGCCTCGAGCTTTGCAGGGGATACCTCCTTGACGGTTATCTTCTTTTCTGATGCCATGGCGATTATCTTCGATATACTGCCGCTGCGTTCCCCTCGTGCTACCCACACGGCATCTATTGCACGTTCACTTTTCAGTGCCTCCATAACGGCATTTCTGCCGATTATCACGTCGTTCTGTTCTCTCTGCTGTTCTTTTTCCTGCATGGTGTAAATTTCCTCTCTGATGTTCGGAATATCGGATATATTATAATAACATTATATTGCATTTAAAACAACAAATTTTTTGTTAATATAATTTGCATGGCATGAAAAAACAGCCGCAGTAAAACTGCGGCTGTTTAACTTTATTCAGCTTATCTGCCGGGGGTGATGAATGCGTCGTGGATCGTAACCACTGCTGCGTCTGCGTCCTGCTCGTCGATGAGAACGCTGATCTTGATCTCACTGGTGGAGATCATGCCGATGTTGATGTGTGCGCTGTAGAGTGCCTCAAACATCTTGGAAGCTACGCCGCTGTGGCTCTCCATGCCTGCACCGACAATGGAAACCTTTGCAACGCTGTTGTCGAGGATGACCTTTGCCTCGCCGTCAAGGGTGGGCAGGAAGCTCTCGAGGATATCTCTTGCAGCCTCGCCGTTGTCGCGGCTGACGGTGAAGGTGATGTCCTTTGTGCCGTCACGGCCGACAGACTGGAGAATGATATCTATGTTGATGTCCTTTGCTGCGAGACGATCGAAGATTCTGAATGCGATACCCGGCTCATTGGGAACACCTACTACCGAGATTCGAGATACATTTGTGTCCTTAGCGACACCGCTTATAAGCATTTTTTCCACGTTGACGACCTCCTTGACGATTGTACCGGGTTTTCTTTCAAGTGAGCTGAGAACCTCAAGCTCAACTGCATATTTCTTAGCCATTTCGACGCTTCTGTTGTTGAGAACCTGTGCACCGAGGGTTGCAAGCTCGAGCATTTCATCATAGGTGATCTCATCGAGCTTTGTTGCATTTGCGACCTTTCTGGGGTCTGCGGTGAATACACCCTCAACATCGGTGTATATCTGACAGCGGTCAGCATGCATTGCAGCAGCGATAGCTACAGCACTGGTATCGGAACCGCCGCGTCCGAGTGTGGTGACATCGTCATACTTGCAGATACCCTGGAAGCCTGCAACTACGATGATCTTGTGCTTGTCAAGCTCTCTTGCCAGTCTCTCGGTGTGAATCTTCTTGATTCTTGCGGCACCGTAGGCAGAAGTTGTGGAGAAGCCTGCCTGCCAGCCGAGAAGAGAGATAACGGGGCAGCCCAGTCTCTCAATTGCCATTGCAAGCAGAGAAATCGAAATCTGCTCGCCTGCGGACATGAGCATATCCATCTCACGTTTGCTGGCTTTTGGATTGATCTCCTTTGCCTTTTCGATAAGGTCGTCAGTTGTATCGCCCTGTGCCGAAACTACAACGATGACGTCATTTCCGTCACGGTAGGTATCGGTGATGATACGGGCAACATTCATGACTCTTTCGGCATTGGCAACAGAGCTGCCGCCGAATTTCTGTACTATCAAGCCCATAAAGTTTATTCCTCCATGTGTAGAATTACAAAATTATGCTTCGAATATACGCAGAGAGGAAAGTACCTTTACTCCCTTTGCGTTAAGCTTTTCGATCTCCGCCATGTGCTCGGCATAGGTCTTCATTTCGGTTACAAAGCCTGCTTCGCCGCTCGGTGCGTCCTCTCTTGCGATAAACTCTGCATTACCGAAGATTTCGCTGACGGCACTTTCGATGTTATCACCCTGAACACGCATGAACATACGGCAGGGTTCGTCGCTGTGGTCTGCCACCATACTCTTCATTGCATCTTCTCAGTAGAGATACTTTCTTGCCTTGATGTGCTTTACGCAGTCGATAACGTCTGCAACAACTGCACTGGCAGTGGGAAGCTTTCCTGCGCCTCTGCCGTAGAAGACAACATCACCTGTTGCATCGCCCCTGACGAGAATGCCGTTGAACACGTCGTCAATGGTGGAGAGCTGACAGCTGTGAGGTACAAATCTCGGTGCTACGTTTATGAACACCTTGCCATCCTCATTCATGACAACTCTGCCGATGAGCTTTATCGCTCCGCCCCATGCGGCGCAGTATTTAACATCGTCCGAAGTGATATTGCGGATGCCCTCGGTCTTTACAGACTCGGGATAAACGTGCTTTCCGAATGCAAGAGATGCAAGAATGCATATCTTTCTGCAGGCGTCATGACCGTCAACGTCAGCAGAGGGGTCACGCTCGGCATAGCCCAGCTCCTGTGCGGTCTTCAGGCAATCCTCAAAGCTTGCGCCCTCGTTTATCATTCTTGTCAGAATGTAGTTCGTGGTGCCGTTTAAGATACCTGCGATCTCGGAGACTTCGTTTGCCGCCATGCACTGGCTCAGAGGCCTGATGATGGGAATACCGCCGCCGACGCTTGCCTCAAACAGGAAGTTTAAGTTATTTTCCTTGGCGATGGTGAGCAGCTCATAGCCCTTTTCCGCAACCATCTCCTTGTTGGAGGTGACAACGCTCTTGCCTGCAAGCAGTGCTCTCTTTGCGTAATCATAAGCAAAGGTGCAGCCACCCATGCATTCGACGACTATTTTAATTTCGGGATCGTTTTCGATCTCTGAAAAGTCCTTTGTGAATTTGTCGCTGTAAGGAACGTCAAATTCACGCAGATCAAGTATTTTTTTGATTTCAATCGGTTCGCCTGCACGTTTGTTTATGGACTCACTGTTTTTGGTGAGGACCTCAACAACGCCCGAGCCGACTGTTCCATGTCCGAGAACAGCTATTGCTACCATGAGAAATTCCTCTTTTCCATTCTATTCATCAGCCTGCCACATTGTCTATGGAAATTACTCCCGGCAGACTGCTTAAATTGCTTAAAAGCTGAGATATTGTAATTGTCAGATGCTCAACGCTTGCCGAAACGGAGGCTGACGCCGCACCGTTTACTGGAATGTTCTGATTGACTGTCAGGATGTTTGCCTTGGCATCGCAAAGCACCGCCATGAATGCCGCCAGCACACCGGGGGAATCCTCCAGCACCGCATGGACGGTTATGACTCTCTGCTGCTTTGCTCCGTCATAGCTCCAGACAACGTCCTTGTACTTGTAGTACGCACTTCGGGATATTCCTGCCATGCGCGCGGCCTCTGATGATGATGCCGCCTCTCCGGTACTCAGGAGGCGTTTTGCCTGCACGACCTTGGCATAAACCTCGGGCAGCGCATCGGTTTTTATAAGCAGATATTCGTCCTCCATGAAAGCACCTCCCTGTGCCAGGAAATTCCACGAGTGGTGTACTGTTGTATTGCTGTGATGTACACTATAGCACATACATTGTGATATTTCAAGGGCTTTCACAAGTTTTTTTTAATTGTTTTTTGCGTCCGCGTCAGACACCAGTAAAGGCGCAGAAAAACGGGCAGGAAATGCCCGTTTTTTCAGAATATTGAAAGCTGCTCGCTCCGCTGCGGAAACTCGCTGAGATAGGAAAAGACTTTATCGTTTCCTATTATGATACCGTTCTTGATGCATTCATCGTACATTATCCGATACAGCCTTTCCGAGTTTTCGCTGGGCAGCTCGTAGTCATTCCCGTAGCGCCTTATGTATTTCTCTTTTATTCCCGGGAAATGGCGGTCAAGGCAAGAGTAGAAATATTCTCTGCTGCCCTGACGAAGAGTCAGTCCCATTCCGTAATTGATTATTCCTCTGACACCTGCTTTAACGCAATAATCCATCAGGCCTCGGATATTTTCCTCGGTGTCATTTATGTACGGAACTATGGGGCATATCCACACAACGATGGGTATGCCGTTTTCCTTAAACTGCATGAGGGCTTCAAACCGCTCGCGGGTAGTAGAGACATTAGGTTCGAGTATTCTGCACTTTTCTTCGTCATAGGTCGTCAGGCTCATCTGCACAACGGCTTTTGATTTTTCGTTTATCTTTTTAAGAATATCCATATCGCGCAGAACACGGCAGGATTTTGTCTGCACTGCCACACCGAAGCCGTACCGCCCGATAATTTCAAGGCATCGCCGTGTAAGCTCCAGCTCCTGTTCGCAGTGCAGGTACGGGTCGCACATTGCCCCTGTGCCTATCATGCACTTTTTGCGTTTCCTGCGCAAAGCATCCTCAAGAAGCTCGGGAGCGTTTTCCTTGACCTCTATATCCTCAAAGGGGTGTGTAAACTGATAGCATGCGCTCCTTGAATCGCAGTAGATACAGCCGTGAGTACAGCCTCGGTAGATATTCATGCCGCAATACTCATTCATTGCGCCTTTTGCGGAAAGTATACCCTTTGCCTTTACAAAATGCATGAAATCACCTCACAACAAAACAAAAGGAGAGCAGCCTAATGCACTCTCCTTTTATCGATTTCAGCCATAATTAAAACGGGGAACTGTCAAAGCAGAGCCTCGTGCCCCGTCAGTTGGTGACGTCTGCAATCGGTGAACGCAGACCTGTCGGAACAGCAAATGCTATCTGCTGTTTAATACTCTTTTATCATTGATGTATATATATTACCATATAATTGCTTCGATTTCAAGTGGCAGTCCGCTTATCTTATGACAAAGTATCGCGTCAACTTTTGTGCAGGTATACAAAGAAACAGGCAAATTTTTGCACAAAACACTTATAAAGATTCGTTTTCCCATCACATTTCCACCCGTTTTCGACAAGTTTTACACATTGGGAAGTTCACTTTCAGAGTACATGAAAAACCTCCCATTTCGCTCAGTCATTTGTGAGATTTCGGAAGAATCAATAAGAAAAACAGAGTATTCGAGAGAATAATCGGCACACAATCATATTTGATATCGCTTGTATTTCCATCTCAGATTTAGTATAATAACTTCGTATTTATTTTTATTGTGCCGCCGTGTTGCTGTGACCTCTTTCGGCGGTACGCAAGAAAGGAGGATGCGTGATATGCTCGGATCTTCTATCAGGGTCCTTGTGGGCGAAACACTCATACCGCCCTCAAACGACCAGCACCGTGTCTGCCGCGGGAAATCGATGAATACAAAAAACACCGATGCCGCACTTTTTCGCATAATCACAGTGGGCGCAGAGCCTGTACAGAACACTCAGAATCTGCGTGTTATAGCCGTTACCCCCAATGTAAACGGCGAGCCCTGTGCAGTTGCCGCTCCGGACAAGCTCAAACTTTTTGAGCCTCAGCTTCGCGAGCAGCTGGGAGAATCTATTACCTCCGGCCCATACGATATGACTTGTCTGAACGAAAAGTCCTGCGGCGCTGTAGTCTTCCGCAGAAAGAGCGGAAACACTGAGTTTTTGCTGGTAAAGAACAAAAAAGGCAGTAACTGGGGTTTCCCCAAGGGACATATAGAAAAAGGCGAAACCGAGAAGGACACTGCTATCCGTGAGGTCATGGAGGAAACGGGAGTACAGATTGCTCCCTTAGACGGCTTTCGCGCAATAAGCGAATATCACCCCAAAGGAAAAATTGTAAAGCAGGTGGTATTCTTCATCGCTGAAATGAACGGCGATGAAATAACCATCCAGCAGAGCGAGATCGACAGGTTCGTATGGGCCGACTACGGTCTTGCCATGAAGCTTTTCCGCTTCAACAATGACAGAAATGTGCTCACCAAAGCACGTGACTGGCTTAAAAGACATTAACAGGTGTATTTTATGAAGAACTTGAAAAGGGCATTGGCAATGCTTCTTGCCGCAGTTATGATGCTTACCCTTGCTGCCTGCTCGGAAGAGGGAGACACTTCCCTTTCCGATGTTATCGAGTCTAAAAAAATAGTTGTAGGAATGGATGATTCTCTCCCCCCTGTCTGCTACAGAAATGAAGCAGGTGAGCTTCGGGGCATTGCACCGAAGATAGCTGAGGAATTTGCATTTTCTCTCGATGCAAGAGCGGAGATAAAAATTGTTGACGCAGCCGATGCTGTATCAGCACTCGACAACGGCACCATAGACTGCTATATCGGCTATCCGAATCTTGACTATCAGACAGGCCTGCTGGTTGAAAGCATGAAAATGCAGTTTGAGTGCAACTATATAGTTATAGTTCCTACCGACAGCAATGCAGACAAGCTATATGACCTGAGCGGTCAGACTGTTGCGGTGGTAGCAAACACTGATGCCGCTGCCGTCCTGACCAACACCACCCAGTTTCGCTCGTCCTTAAAGGAGATTCTCCCTTATCAGAGCGAACAGGAGGCTCTCGCCGCCCTTGATTCGGGTCTTGCTCAGGGTGCTGCTTTCGAGGAGGCATTTATTCTCTGGATTCTCAAAACTCAGCCCGATAAATATCAGATAATCGACCAGAAGCTTCAGAGCGGAGATTATTTCATTCTTTTCAAAAAGGATTCAAAGCAGCTTTCTGAGCGTATCGAACAGCTTTACTCTCTGCTCTCCGACCGCGGTCAGCTCTCTGACATTTTCAGCAGTGAGATGAGCTCCACCGACCTTGAGGAGAACGAAGGACCGCTCCTGACCCAGTCAGAATCCGATCTTATCTACGGTGACGGCAAGCCGAAGGTATCCCCCTCCGACACAACCACCGCCAGCGACACTGATACAAGTACCATCAACACGACCACTGCCGCATCAGCTTCCAACTAACATCAGGAGGTGAACGAAAATGGGCGCTACAATGAAGGATATTGCACGTATCACAGGACTTTCCATTGCCACCGTTTCAAAATGCATAAACGGTCATGTGATAAAAGAAGAAAACCGCGCACTTATCGAGAAGACTATAGAAGAACTCGGTTATGTGCGTGATGAATCCGCCCGTTCTATGAAAACAGGACGAAGCGGTTTTATAGCCATAGTCGTACCTACTCTTGAGATACCTATGGTAAATGTATTTGTCCGCGAATGCCGTGCGCTTCTCACTGAAAAAGACCTCACCCCTATTATCTGTGTCTGCGAAAACGACGAAAAACGTGAACAGTATATAATTTCCAAGCTTGAGGCAAATCAGGTGGACGGCATGATAATCATGCCCGTCAGCCGTGACACCACAAAGGCTTATGATTATCTGAAAAACCATAATCTTCCGTTTGTTTTCTTTGATCAGTTCATACCTACATACCCTTCCGACTGTGTTGCTCTGTGCGTTGACGCTGCCATTGATGAGCTTATGCATGAGTTAAAAGAACTCGGACATGAGCATATCGGCGTGATGCTCGGCAGCAATCCTCTTTCTTCATTTGACAGACGTGCATCACTTATTAATACATATGCAAAAAAGCACGGACTAAGCTGTCCGGATGAGTATATGATCTACGGTTGCTCAGGCTTTGATTCTGTCAGAAAAATAATGAATCTTTCTCCTGCACCCACCGCAATTATCTGCCTCAGTGAAGACGCAACCATCGGCGCCTTTATCGGTCTGTATGGATCCGGATACAGAATACCTCATGACATTTCTCTCGTCGGTGTCAGAAATGATTCATATATTGATAATATTGTTTCCATGGAAATCGCACTCCTTGATCAGCCCACCAAACGCTGCGCAGAAGCCTGCGTTTCCACACTTTATGAGAAACTCATGCTCAAATACGACAAGCAATCCGTCAGCGGAGCAAGCAAACGAGTGGATATTAACGTTAAATTCCGCAGAGGAAAGACAATTGGTCAGGCAAATAAAATCAATTAAAAACACAGGAGCCGCCTTTCAGGGCGGCTCCTGTGTTTTAGAATCCAAACTCATTTATAAGCGATGTAAGATCAAACAGTCCCAGAAAATGCACTGCCGCTGCTCCTGCTGCCAGAAGGACTAAAACAAGCAGTACAATCCACCACTTGCTTTTCTTTTTGCCGCAGGATTCATTCATCAGCTCTGTGTCCTCTGAGACCTCAGGGGATTTCTCTTTGCATTCTTCTGTCTTTACAGACTCCTGCACATTCTCCCCTGTATGCTGTATCTCCACGCAAATCTCTTCTTCCTCAGTCTCCTTATCGGCTGTCTCTTCCTCCTCACAACCATCGCAGTCACAGCACTTACAGTCTTTGTCACTGTCATCATTATCTTCTTTCATAATCATTTCTTCTGCATGTCCTTTTTCAAGAGCATCGAGGGCAGCGAGTATTTCTATGGCCTTTTCGTCGCCTTCTTCGGCTGCTGCATGAACTCTGGGAAGACCGGACCAGCTTGCCTCTCCTGTGGGCAACTCGGGGAGAACACCCATTGCAGCCAGTACGTCTTCGTATTTCCATGCGTTTGTAATCTCATCGGGAGCAACACCTGTCAGATAATAATCACCCTCGGTTGTATCCTCAAATCCCTCAGGCAGTATCCATTCACCGTCAGAAAGGATCAGATCATCCACATTTACAAAGTAACCCTCCTCATCGCCCTCAAAATTTTCCTCAAGGATTCGTGCACCGCACTCGGGGCATACAGGACAGCGTTCATTGTCAAAATATATCTCAACATCTGACATTTCTACTTCTGCGCCGCACTCATCGCATTCCACACCGAACACCTCTGAGAACAGTCGCATAATCGACAGCTTATTGTTCTTATATTCGAACTGCAGACAGCATATATCGCAGCAGTTGTCCCAATCGCTGTAAAAATCGCCGCTGAGCTCCACATCAGGAGCCTTTTTGATAAAGGCTTTAAGAAAATCTATTACATTCTCGTAGCCGTGGCCATACGAGAATATAGGCTCTGCGTCCAGCGTGAACGATATATCCCCGTCTGTGTCAAAGAAACTTACTACATCCTCTTTTTCCAGGGGATCATAGAGTTCGTCATTCATGATCTCTATGAATGTCTCAGCAAAAAGCTCTATGTGCTTCTCATCATCAAGACGTATATTCAGACAACCTGCAGTGCATCCCATTTCAATCCCTCCAATAAATTATTTCTGACAAAATAAATACACTTAAATTAATTATATCATTGTGCTTCTGCCGTGTCAATCTCCAGAAAAGAAAAGAGCTTCGAGAGAAGCTCTTTTCTTAATGATTACTTTCTGTTCTTAATCTCGTCGGTGAGCATTGCGATGAAGTCATCGGCTGCCATAACCTCGGTGGCCTGGCCGTCACGGCGGCGGACTGCAACAGTGCCGTCTGCCTGCTCCTTATCGCCGAGTACCAGCATATAAGGAATCTTCTTCATCTGTGCTTCTCTGACCTTGTAGCCTGTCTTTTCCTGTCTCTTGTCGCTTTCAACACGGACACCTGCTGCCTTGAGGCGCGCCATGATCTCGTCGGTGTACTCGTTGTTTCTGTCGGTGATGGGCAGAAGCTTGACCTGTACGGGAGAGAGCCATGCGGGGAACTTGCCTGCAAAGTGCTCGATAAGGATACCGATGAATCTCTCGATAGAGCCGAATACAACGCGGTGGATCATGAT
>JAZSNZ010000325.1:0-3156 GCA_045536645.1 Acutalibacteraceae bacterium | reverse complement strand
GTGGGTTCAGGTGTTGCGGTGGGAGTAGGGGTTACCGGTGTTTCGTCGTTTCCCACGGCTGCATTACTGCATCCGCATAGTAACAGTACTATACAAAGCATGATGCAGATTAGTTTTTTAAACATAATTAATAGGGACTCCTTATGAACTGAATACGGAAATTGTAACCATATTGTAACTTATTTCATACAGGAATTCAATACAAATCTGTCGTGCGGTTGTGATACCGTGTGTTGAATGCACAAAAACAGGGAAGCACCATAAAATGGGGTGGAAGGAAACCACCATGACTATTTTCTGATTTAGGAGGTATCACAATGCCTGAAAAGGTTGTGCCCGGCCCCGTGGGCGACGCCGCCTGCATCCGGGAGGCTGTATGCATACACACGAAAAAAATTTTTGATTCATGTAGAGACAAAGACTGTGTTGAAGACTTGCGTTTTTATCCGACTCAGCAATCTCAAGCAGTGATTGAACGTGCAATCAGCGTAAAGGCCGGAAATGCAGAGCTTTTATATGTGTACATCGATGTTGAACCGGTAAACTTTAACAGAGGATTTTACACGGTAGACGTAAGGTGTTTTTACAGGGTAACTGCTCACGCTTTTGTTGGGGCAGCACGACCGGTGGAAATTAGCGGATTATGTGTGTTCGATAAACGTGTTATTCTGTTCGGCAGCGAGGGTTCTGCAAAAATCTTTTCCTCAAAATATGTAAATGACGGCTTGGATCAACAGAAAATCAGCAAGAGCAATCTTCCGGTTGCCGTTGTGGAAGCGGTGGATCCAATTGTCCTCAATACCAAGCTTGTTGACGTATGTGAATGCAGAGTGTGCGATTGTGAACTGGCGGATGTTCCTCAATCCATTTGCGCTTGCTTTGGAAGCGATCTTTGTTTTGGCGGCGAAGGGAAACGTGTTTATGTGACTTTGGGACAATTTTCCATGATTCGCTTAGAGAGAGATACACAACTTCTTATTCCTGCGTATGATTATTGTGTGCCTGACAAGGTGTGCAGCTGCGATGCAGGAGGAGAAGAAGATCCGTGTGAGGTATTCCGCAGAGTAAGCTTCCCGGTCGACGAATTCTTCCCGCCGAATGGAAGAACATCTGAATGTCACAGTTGCGGAAAAGAAGATAAAGAGTAAAACAAAAAGGAGCCGGTTACGGCTCCTTTTTGCGTGACAATAATGGCTTGGGAGGAGTTCTTTAGTTGGTTAGCCACAACTAACCAACTAAAGAATACCATTAAAATATGAAATTGTCAACAAAAAATTACGGCTCTCAAAAAGAGAGCCGTAATTTAATGAGTTACATATTAACAGTTAAAATTTTCTTCAGCTGTGCGAAACGAGGCATAGAGTTTTCGCGAGGCAGTGCGGGCTCGCCCTGGATCAAGGGGAGGACATAGTCAATGAAGGGCTGCTCCACACCGTTACCGGCAGCATTGATCCACTCGCGGGGAACTTTCTTCTCTACATTTGCTACGTCGGTCAGACCGATCAGAACGGGCTGGCAGGTATAGTTGCCGTTTTCGCGGGTGCATGAGAAGGCGACCATTTTATCGGTTACGCCTGCAACGGCCTGCTCAACAGCGGTACGTCCGGCCATTTTTGCTTCCTCGATGTCGGTCAAGCTGGCCAGATGAGCGCCGCAGCGCTGCAGCAGGGAAAGCTCGATGCCGCGGACTTTTGCGCCGGTTTCCTGCTTGATCTTTTCTGCCAGACGAACGGCCAGACCGCCCAGCTGGACATGGCCGAAGCCGTCGGTGGCGGAGGTTTCGCCCTCGGAGACGAAAGTGCCGTCGGCGTAGTGAATACCCTCAGAGACGGCTACCAGACATTTTCCGGTGCGCTCATAGATAGCCTTGACGTCGGCAATGAATTGAGCCATATCAAAATCGACCTCGGGCAGATAAACCAAATCGGGGCCGCAGCCGCTCAGAGAAGCCAAGGCGGCAGAGCCGGCCAACCAACCTGCGTGACGACCCATGATCTCGATCACGGTCACCATGCCGGTGTCATATACATGGGCGTCCTGCCATACTTCAGCGCAGGAGGTGGCGATATACTTAGCGGCGGAAGCAAAGCCGGGGCAGTGATCAGTGCCAAACAGGTCGTTGTCGATGGTCTTGGGCACACCCATAATGCGGCATTCATAGCCTACCTTCTGCATATACTTGGAGATCTTGTTGCAGGTATCCATGGAATCGTTGCCGCCATTATAGAAGAAATAGCGAACATCGTACTTCTTGAAGATTTCAAGAATACGCTGATAATCGGTATCGTCCTTATCGGGATCGGCCAGCTTATAACGGCAGGAGCCCAGCGCGGAGGAAGGGGTATACTGCAGCAGATCCAGCTCAGCGGGATCTTCCATGCTCATATCATAAAGCTTGTCGTCCAACACGCCCTTGATACCGTGGGCGGCGCCCAGTACGCGGGTGATGTTTTCGTCAGCAAGAGCGGCCTGAATTACGCCCTGTGCGCTGGCGTTGATGACAGCGGTAGGACCGCCAGACTGTCCGATAATGCAAGTTCCTTTCAAATGGCTCATATAAATAACCTCCAAAAAGTTATAGTGGTTTTTATGGTGCTAATATAATAACACGGACTCTTGCAATTATCAATTGGTAATGGTAAAATATTAACAATCTTACTTGAAGGAGTTGTCTTTTATGCCTCTGGTTACTTCTAAAGAAATGTTTGAAAAGGCCTATGCCGGCGGTTACGCTATTGGTGCATTTAACGTTAACAACATGGAAATCGTTCAGGGTATTACCGAAGCTGCCGCTGAAGTGAATGCTCCCCTGATTCTGCAGGTGTCCAAGGGCGCCCGCGCATATGCAAACCACACATACCTGATGAAGCTGGTGGAAGCTGCTGTTATTGAGACCGGTTTGCCCATCGTGCTTCATCTGGATCACGGTGATAGCTTTGAGACTTGTAAGAGCTGTATTGACGGCGGTTTTACCTCTGTTATGATCGACGCCAGCTCCAAGTCTCTGGCTGAGAATATTGAAATCACCAAGAAGGTCGTTGAGTATGCTCATGACCACGGTGTTGTGGTTGAAGCTGAACTGGGCAGCTTGGCCGGTATCGAAGACGACGTGAACGTCGCTTCCGAGGCTGCTTCCTACACCCGTCCCGAAGAGGT
>JAZSNZ010000172.1:0-4061 GCA_045536645.1 Acutalibacteraceae bacterium | reverse complement strand
TCATCATTAAAAATAATGGAGTGATAGAAATGAAAATAAGAACAGATTTTGTAACAAATTCCTCCTCCAGCAGCTTCACCCTGTTGATTTCCATTGAGCTCAAAGAGGGCGGCCTGATTGAATTCAACGGTATTTCCGACTGCGAGGGCACATTTGAGTATTATCAGCTTGCTCCTCTTAAAAGTCCCAAACAGCTTTGCGGCTGTAAGGATGTAAACGAGCTTATTGAAATGCTCAAAAATTCTGTTGTCAACAACGGTGTTTACGGCAAAGGCTTCCCCGAGGACGGCATTGCTCCTTGTGATTGCTATGACAGAGTATTATCAGATGATTCCGAATTTATCTGTGAGATAAAAGAGCGCTTAGGCTCGATGGACGATATTGGGCAGATTCTTATTCAGGGCGGAGAAGAAGGCTGGGGCGGTGACTACTGGTGCCGTACCTTTATCTTTGACAACGAAACCAAGGAATACCGCTATCAGGAAGATGGATATGAGTTTGAGGGCGAAGGCAGAGGCGGTGTCATAGAGTTTACAGACGAGGATGAAGCCATAGAAACAGAAGGTTAGGTTAAATAAACATAGAGGAGAATAACTATGGCAGGAATGAGATTGCAGGATTATATAGAACGTCTGACCGAAGATGATTACGAAGACATATTTTCGAATATGGAAGAGGAAGAAGCGCATCTTCGAGCATTCCTCGGAAAGTTTGAGGAAGAACAGCTTGACGCTATCGCCACCATGCTCAACGATACTTTTGAAATGCCCGATGACGGCATGGAGGTAACCGATTTTATCGTGACACTTTACAAATGCCAGAGAGCGGATTTCTATTTTGATAATGTGGATGATGCCGTTGACTGTATAAAATTTTTCGTAAGGGAAGAGCTCATTGACGATATTATGGATGATGAGCTTTTGGACGAGCTTGATTAAAAGGAGAAAAAATAATGGTAAAAACAGTATTAAAGGAATTTTTCGCTTGCCACTGTGAGGGTGCGATGTTTGCTCATGAAATAGACAAGGAGAACGAAAAGGTCACATACAAGTGCATCAGGTGCGGTGCGACCATGGAAAAAAGCTTTGATGAAGTAAAGCTTTCCGAAAACGACAGAACAGACTATTTTGTTCTCAACGACGACGGTGTTGTTACATGGAAGTGTTTTGAACATGGCTACTGCGAATTCAGAATAGAAGATCTCTGGTGGGAAGACAGACTGCCGAGATTTGTTGACCTCGGCTGTGGTCTGGGCAAATATCCCGAAGAGATAGAGGCAGAAATGGAAGTCACCGATGAAGACGAAACGATAGTGAAAAACATTATCGAAAGCCTTACTCACGAACAGCTCGCCGAGCTTTCTGAGAACATGGGAGTCGAGGATTTTGAAGGCGATCCGATAACCGCTGAGACCTACATGATTTATTATAGGGAGCTTGCAGGCTACGGCGAATTTGAAGGCTTCGGGGATTTTCTTGAGACCCTGAAAAGCACCATATTTGACCTTTTCGAGATTGAATACGACGAAGAAGGAAATGTTTTCAATGTAGGTGAATAAAAAAGAGATGGTAAGCTCGGCTTACCATCTCTTTTTGTAAAAGTATTCATTCGTTTGCAGAAACACTTACGTTTTCTGAAACTTCCTCGGAGACAGGCGTAGTCTCAGCACTTTCCTCTGATTTTTCATCAGTATCACCGCCCTCAACATCGTCAAAGGGCTTGTTTATTGCGCCTACATCGTAAAGTCTCTTGCAGATTATGAGTGTCAGCGGCAGTGCGAATATGCCTACAACGCCGAACAGCTTGCCGCCTATATAGATCGCGATGAGGGTGATAAGGGGATGCATGCCGTATTTTGTGCCGATAATCTTCGGCTCAAGATAATTGCGGATAATAATGATAATAACATACAGCACAAGCAGCATGGTACCGAGCTGCCACTCGCCGATAATGAAATCCACCAATGCCCATGGAATAAGCACTGCACCGACACCCAGCACAGGGAGAATATCCACAAAGGCAATCAATACAGCGAGCAGGATCACATATTCGATCTTTACGCCGATATACTCACCGATGAGATTGATGCCTGCAAAGCCAAGTGCGAGCTGTGCGAAGGTAAGGGTCATGAGCAGGATATAGGTCTTGAGCAGGCCGAGAATGGTGTCGCCCGTGTATTTCTTTACCTTTTCAACAGTGGGTCTGGCTTTTTGGGGGAATGCCTTTGTTATCATATCGAGCAGGCCGTCATAATCGAGACCGATAAAGAAGGTAGCGATTATTGTAACAACCACTACAACTATAATGCCGGGGATATCCAAAAACAGATCGATGATCTTTCCGATCGTGTTGGTACCAACACTCCACAGGCTCGAGAGCTGTATCTGGTTTGTGATAAGCTCTGCATATTCGGTGAGCTTTCCGGGAACGTCCTCAGACAGGCTTACAACAAACTGCTCAAGGGGAGTGCTGAGCCATGCGGGAAGAACGGAGAAGAAGTCGGCAATATCCTCCTGGGATGATGCCTCAATAATAGACGCCAGCTCATTTAAATATGTGGGGACGGTATTTACAAATCCCACAAGCTCACTGACGAGCCATATACAGAGGTACACAATACCGACACCTATCGTGCCGTAAAACAGCAGGATAAATAATGCAGAGCAAAGCTTTTTAGGCAATTTCAGATGCTTGTTGCAGAAGCGTGTCAGGGGCTGCACGATTGCAGCGACAGCAAAAGCAACAACAAAGGGCATGACAAGCGGCAGAATATGCTGAAGTGCAAGGAAAAACAATGTGATTATCGTCGCATAGAATGCGAGATTGACAAGAAACCTCACTTTAGGATTACTCAAAAAAATCATCTCCCGAGTATCTTTGGAAGTATTATACATCCTGTAGATGCCGAAAACAACAGCATTTTTCTACAATTATAAAAAAATTCCGTTATTTTTCGAAGTAATGCTAAATAATCGGCAGGCTGCAGTTGTTTTGGAATGCAATATACACTGTGATTTCATTCTGGTCTGATTCTTTCCCATAAATTCATGCTTTGTGTTGATTAAGTTAGTTCATTTTCACAATTGCGAAAATGTTATCGAAAAGCTATATTATTAATATCACTTTATCGATGTGAAAGGATGACAGCATGAAGCGTATACTTGGAATTTTAAACAGATTCTTTATTGACGGTCTGTCCGGCATGGCACTGGGACTGTTCTGCACCCTTATTGCAGGAACAATTCTCGGCCAGATCGGAACCCTTATCGGTGCAGGTACTAAAATCGGATATCTGATAGTTGTTGTAGCATCGGTTGCAAAGTTCATTACCGGTGCAGGCATAGGCGTAGGCGTTGCAGTAAAGCTTAAGGAGAATTCTCCGCTGGTGGTTGTTGCTGCAGGTGTGTCCGGTATGATCGGCGCATATGCAAGCAATATTCTTAACGGAACTCTTATCAATGACGGTGCAATGACACTCAGAGGCCCCGGAGAGCCACTCGGTGCATTCCTTGCCGCATATGCAGCTATCGAGATAGCACACCTTGTAGCAGGAAAAACCTCTCTTGACATTCTCCTTACTCCCTTTACAGGCATTGCCGCAGGCGCACTCGTAGGCCTGCTTCTCGGACCTCCCATCTCTTCTTTCATGACTTATATCGGCGGCCTTATCAACTGGGGCACAGAACAGCAGCCTCTTCTCATGGGCGTTGTTGTTTCCGTTCTCATGGGTATAGCACTTACACTTCCCATCAGCTCTGCAGCTATCGGAGTATCTCTCGGACTCAGCGGCATTGCAGGAGGCGCAGCTGTTGTAGGCTGCTGTGCTCAGATGGTCGGCTTCGCAGTTGCCAGCTACAGAGAAAACAAAGTCGGCGGTCTTATCGCTCAGGGCGTGGGTACATCTATGATTCAGATTCAGAATATTTATTACATAAAGTACAAGGTAATCCGGATGAATATCCTTACATCTATCAGGTGACGAAAGATAATGAGCCTATCCTGCATATTGAGCTCGAATACGATACAGAGATTCGCTATGGTGGAGTTTATTTTGGTTATGG
>JAZSNZ010000241.1:0-2195 GCA_045536645.1 Acutalibacteraceae bacterium | reverse complement strand
CTGACCGAGAGACGCACAGAGAGTATCAACAACCAGCACCTTGCGCTCGGGGTATTTTTCGTTAAGCTGTGCAGCTGCATTCATTGCGCTTTCGCAGGTGCAGCTGAGACCTGAGGAAAATGCAAGATAAAGAATGTCGTTGCCTTCCTTTATATAAGGCTCAAATGCCTCGATGAATGTCTCTGAATTGATTGCTGCAGTCTTGCATACAGCGCCCTTGCGGAGAATCTCGTAGAATTCCTTGTTGGTTATTTCTCTCTCATCAGGATAATTGAGATATTCTTTTCCGTTTATTATTGCAGTCAGGGGAATTACCTGAACATCAAGCTTTTTGACCATGTCTGCGCCAAGGTCTGCTCCGGAATCGGTGAAAATTATATATTTATTCATATGTATACTCCTTGTGTCGTGAATTTGTACATCTAATATATAATATCATATATTAAAAAGTCAACACTAAATTGTAACTAATTTATTATAGAAAATTAAAATAACTTGTGGTTTGTAATGAAATATGGTATTATGTATAAAAATAACATGGAGGGCATAAAATGTTTTACGACAGAAGCCTCATTGCACATAAACTCAGACGCTGGGAGCGTTCGCTGAAAAATTATCGTCTTCCCGAGTGGGAAGAGCTGCCCACTATCGACCTCTACATGGAGCAGGTCATTGCTCTGCTTTCCCAGTGGCTCTACTTTCTCCCTGCCGAGGATAATCAGGGCGAGGTTGTTACTCCCACCGCCATAAACAACTATGTCAGGCTTAAAATCATGCCTGCACCGAATAAGAAAAAGTATTCCCGTATTCATATTGCTTATCTTATTATGATATGCACACTCAAGCAGAGCGTCAGCATCGCTTACGTCCAGAAGATGATACCCATGGGTCTTACCGAAGATGAGGTAAAGCTTGTCTACAGCGACTACGTAAAGCAGCACCGTGATGCGGCAATGTACTTTATCAAGCAGGTACGCGCCAATTCCCGTGATATCCTCTCTGCCGATGAGACCGAGGTATCCTCCGGCGCTGTTTCAAGAATAGTTATGCTCACTGCGGTACTGGCAGGCTTTTCAAAGCTTATGACAGAGAAAATCGTCAATCTTCAGGGGCAGGACAAGGACGAAGTTCTTTCCACCGAACAGCAGGCCGTCGGCGAAAACGCCAAGACAACCGAAGAAGAATGATAAAAGAGACCGAAGCTTACTGCTTCGGTCTCTCAGACTGTCAAAGAATCCCTTAAAGTCTCCCTCTGACGATGTAGAGATTTGACAAAGTCGCATGGCTATGCGACTTTGGACTACCCCTCAGTCGCTTAAGTTCGCAAAAGCGAACTTGGCGACAGCTCCCCTAACAAGGGGAGCCAAGGTTGGGGACTTTTTTGAGAAACTCATAGACCGAAGCTTACTGCTTCGGTCTCTTTTTAACCTGCGACGACAGGGGAATATCATAAACCGAACTGTAGGAACGTGCCTCCTCTTCGCTCATGGGAGCAGTATCGGCATATTCACGTTCAGGTACCATGCTCATGTCATCATCGCATGGGATTCTGTCCGTTTCGTCGTCATAGGTGTGATAGTATCTATTGTTGTCCATGTGTTCTGCGTCCTTTCATCGTGGATTTTCTCTCACGGAAAGTATTGACCGCAGATACACATCAAATACATTGTCAGGCAGTTTTCTCTTCTCTGCTCTTTGATATGTTCGCACTGAAATCGACTCTTCTGAACAGCAGTGCGCCCAGCACAACGATAAGAATATTGCTCAGAAGCATTGCCCACCAGATGCCGTTTCTGCCAAAGTCGGTGTAATTCTGGAACAGCCATATCATGGGCAGTCTCAGGCCCCACAGGCGCGCAGTGGTCATTATAAAGGAATACTGGGTCTTTCCTGCACCGTTGAACAGGCTGAGATAACTCTGGAACATGGCCATCAGCGGCTGCATGAGAAACACATAAACTCCGTATTCTGCACCGATCAAAACTGTTTCGGCATCGTTTGACAGCAGGCCTATTGCCCATTCTCTGACAGGCAGTAAAATTGCAGAGCCTATTACGGAAACTGCAACGCCAAGATTGCGGCAGACCTTATAGGATTTTAATGCCCGTTCCCTGTTGCCGTTGCCTATGTTCTGCCCGACAAAGGTGGCAAGGACACAAGTCGGATCGTAGCCATGTCGTTCTGTGAGCCAAGGA
>JAZSNZ010000354.1:0-1566 GCA_045536645.1 Acutalibacteraceae bacterium | reverse complement strand
CATGGCTACGATCCGACTTCTCAGGGAGTGCCGAGAAAGATAGGTGCGCTTTTAGCATCGAAGGACTCTTACGACCTTGACCTTATCTGCGGAAAGCTCATAGGGCTCGACCGCAGCAGTGTGCTTCTGCTGGAGGCAGCGGCACGAAGAAAGCTGTCTGCAGAAAGCGCAGAGCAGGTGGAGGTCATCGGTGATGTTGAATCCCTTGTTATTGCCGATTTTGACAACATGAAGGCAATGACCAATATCGAGTTTGCACCAAAGAATTTCGGCATATTCAACGGCATAGTCGGCTGGGTCGAAAAGACCTGCCTTATGTCGAAGCCTGCGGTAAAGAATAAAGAGTGCATCGGCTGTAAGCAGTGTGAGCAGATATGTCCTGCAAAGGCGATTGTTATGAAAAACAAGCTGCCGATCATCGACAGAAAAGCGTGCATACGCTGCTTCTGCTGTCAGGAGTTCTGTCCCAAGGGTGCCATGAAGGTACATAGAACATGGATTGCAAAAATGCTCAACGGCAAGGACAAATAAAAAAAGGCTCTGCCCGATGGGCAGAGCCTTTTTGCAAAGATTATTACCAGCTGAAAAGATTATCCCAGAATTCGCCTACGACAGAATCCTCCTCAGAGGACTCCTGGAAGAACTGCCAGAAATCATAGAGAGACTCGGCAAAGTCTTCAGTTTCGGTGCCGTCCAATGAATCGCTTATGTAGTTGCCGGCCTCATCACCGAAGTTTCCGATGTAGTCAGAAAGGAACTGGCCTGCAAGGTCGCTGAAATCAAAATCGCCGTTCTCATCTGTGACACTTGAATAGAATCCGCCGAAAGCATCGAGATAATCCTGAACGTCCTCGGGACTGTCTATTTCGGGCAGATAATCTGCGATATTGCTGAAATCAAGCTCGCCGTTCTGATAATCCTCCATCAGTGCATTCCAGTCGAGCAGACCACCCAGAGCATCGGTAATGGAAGCATACTGGGGGAACTTCTCGACGTAAGCTTCGCCGATGAGAGTGGTGTCAAGGGTATAGGAATCGCTGACTCTGTAGAGCAGAACACCTGCATCGGTGTTGCTTATCGTCATGGTGCAGGAATCGAGAAGTGCATTCTTTTCGGTGAGGCTGAGCAGAAGCTGATCATCATCGAGAATGTAAGATACAGACAGCTTTGATTCATCCTTCTTGAATGAAAAAGCATCCTTTGTGGCAGATACCGAATAGGCCGTGCCGTCAACAACCACGTCATCATTGCCGAAGAATGCGATGTAGCCTGCATCGGGTGTGCCGGTATCATATACCCATGTTCCTGTAAGGTCAGAAAGGATATTCTTTGAGACACTGAACATATAGTACTTGTAGCCGAAGAAGCCTGCTGCACCGAGAACAAGAAGCACCAGCAGAACGATCAGAATCACCACAAAGGGGTTCTTTTTCTTCTTTGCCTTTTGGGGTTCAGGCTGAGTTTTGGGTGCAGAAGGTGCAGGAGCAGGGTTGTAGTTGACCGCGATGGTTTTTTCTGTCTGAACAGACAGAGCTGTTTCTTTTGTTTTCATTGTCTTTATCCCTC
>JAZSNZ010000101.1:0-3385 GCA_045536645.1 Acutalibacteraceae bacterium | reverse complement strand
TATAAGACTGCACACCGTTGTCAGAGGATTGTTTTCAAAAAGCAGTTTACCTGCTTCATTGAGCTTGTTTTCCTTTAAAAGCGAAATGACCTGAGGAATTGGTGTATTTATAGGACAACCCTTCCGGCATTGAGGGTTCTTGCAGTTAAGGCAGCGGTTTGCTTCGTCCATAACATGGAGCGCCATAATTTTTTGCCTCCTTGGTTTTATCCTTCAAGGGTTATTTTATCACAGCATTTTCTCCCCATTCAATACACAATACGGCTTCCAATATATTGCTATCGGGTGCATTTTACTTTATTTTTTCGAGCACTCCCTCAAACTTTGCATAGTTGACCTTTACTCCGTCGTCAAGGTCTATTTCTGTAATGCTCTTCGAAAGGCATCTGAGCTTTTCAGCAAAGCTTTCTGTTTCGTCAAGCTGTTCTCTGATCTTTTCTTTCTGTCTTTTTATTTTTGCCCTGTCTGCTGACGATGCTTTTTCCATGGATTCATCGAGTTTTGCAATCTCAGCCTTCAGGTATTCACACCTTGATTCTGCATGGTTTCCGCTCATACGGGAGAGCAGGTCTTCTGTGTATCTGTGCATATACATGAGTGCTTTGAATCCATTCTTTCTGCCCGATGAGAACAGCCAGTATATGGGTCTTTTCTGATAGATTCTGAGGTGGTCTGCGTAAAAGGACGTGAGAAAGTAATTATTTATCACATCTCTCGGTGTTCCCTTTCCTCCAAGAGCATCGGCGATAAACTGCAGGTTTTCTTCCAGTGTCTCCTGTCCATAGACTGAGGTGACAAATAAAACAAAGCGGTCAGTTATGCCGCATTCAAATCCATCGCCGCACAGAGGTATGATATTATCCTTTACAGGAATTATGGTTTTGTATCTGCTCTCATCCCACTGCCCTCCTGCGTATACAATGCCCTCTTCGTCCAGGGAATACCGCCCGAACATACATCCAACGGCATAGGAAATCAGTGATTTTATTTCTCTTTGCAGGTCTGCTTTTCGGACTGTTATGTCCTTTTCCTCAACCTTCGCTCTCAGCTCATCGCTCAGGCCGTAAAGATCTATGAAAATACGGTTCAGCTCTTCTTCATTCGCCTTGAGCTTTTCAAAACGTTCTTCGCATTGTCTTTCCCATTCTTTATATTTATCCTGTATCAGTCGTGCCATTTTCTCACTCTCCAATGAGGCTATATAAGCGGATGACGCATGAAATCCCACGAGGTTTCAAAGCTGTCCCAGTCCTCTTTTGATATTTTTATGCTTTCCTCAACAATGCCGCAGACGCGCTCTCTCTTTTCTTCATCGTACATGACAGGCAGTGAGGATATCTGCCCACCCTCGTAGTTAAGCGTGGGAGAAAGCGCTCCAATGATTACGTCAACTACCGAAGAATTGAGCAGACCCATCATATAGCGCAGGTCATACGAAGATGCAAAATAACAGGCGCCTGCAACATCAAATATGCTGCTGCGTTTATACCTGAAGGCTATTCTGCCTGTGCTTATTTTCGACCATGAGGCACAGGGCAGGAAATAATACTCCGTATTCGGTACCGTTGAGCGTATACGTCCCTTTTCATCTGCGAAGTTCTTTATGGCTTCGCCCCTGTTTTTCCAGTACAGCACGCAGTAGTTGTTGCCGTACCATTTGCGGAATGCTCCGCCCTTGTTGTAGGGTACCCAGTAGCCCTTTTTTGTGTCCAGTTCCGCCTGAGATGACACATTAAATTCGCACAGCTCCAGATTTACCTCGTACCAGTATCTGACAAAGCGTGCGTTTTCGCCTGTGGTCATGCCCAGTCTTGTTATTCCCACGTCGCACAACTTGGGGCATTTTTCGAATTTTTCGATTATGCTCTTACTGACCCAATAGGCAGCAGGTGAGCCGGGGATCTTTGAAAAATCGGACGATGAGCACATAAATCGGTTTTCCCCCGATAAAAACAGTTCCTCTTTCCCCTGCTGCGTGGAAGGCTCGGTAAGTCGGCAGTATGTTCCTTCGCATTCTTCGTTTTCTTTGTTCTGAAGAACAAAGCCTGCGGTCTGCACCACCTCGCCGCCTATTTCCTCAAAGGCCTTTGCACCCAGATGAAGCATATTGACTATTCTTTTTTTCAGAAGCTTTTCTCTCAGCTTTTCATAGCCCGACAAGAACATCCATGAATGCTGAGTAAGCATGGAGAGATATCCGTTTTCGCAGAGCATCTGCAGGCATCGTTCCATGAAAACAGCATACAGATCGTTCTTGCTGTCCGGGTATCTTCTCTTTACAAATCCGCAAAGCTTTTCACTCATGGAGCTTGCACCCATATAAGGCGGATTTGTCACTACAACATGATATTTCTGCGACAGTATCTCTGTCTGCCGTGCAATGCTTTCCATCGCCTGTGTCTTTTCTCTGTAGACGACACTGAATATGTTGTTCGATGTATTGCTGAGCACCTCCTGTGCTCTGCTCTTTACCGCTTCGGTATCCTTTCCTTCGGTATAAAGCAGGCTTCCGTACTCCTTTGCGTCTGCAAAAACTGCTTTCAGAGCGGTGATATCATATTCCATGTCACCGTTTTTCCCTGCGAAGAATGAAACAAAGCTATCGTCCATGAAGGCAGTGTCTCTGACGGGCATGATATTGGGCTTTATACCGCTTTCGAGTATCTCGCTGTCGTACTTTCGTGCTTTCATCATAACCGAAAAGTACGCAAGCTGTGCCGCTCGGTCATCTATATCGAGTCCGAACAGGTTATTTTTAAGAATTGATCTGACTGCATTCTGCTCTGACCGGCCACAGGACAGATATATCTGCATCAGCACATCAAATGCATACACAAGTATCTGCCCAGAGCCTGCGCAGGGGTCGATGAATTTTATTTCTTCTATGCAAAGTTTACTGTTATGCTGTGTTTTTTCGCTCTGTGGGTTTTCTTCGATGTAATATTTCCAGCTATCTTTCAGTCTTTCGTCAGGATGTGCTGAAAGCCACAGTCTGCCGAGAGAGTTTTCCACCATGTATCGCACTATCCAGTCAGGAGTAAAAAGCTGGGTTGCAGCAGGCAGGCGTTCCTTACTTATCTTTATGTTCTTTCGAAGCAGCGCAAAGGCCTCATTCTTAAGCTCTGTATTGTAATACTGGTAAAGCCAGCCGATTATCTGCACTGTGTCATGCCAGTCTTCCTCAGGAATTTCAGATATCATACTGACTATTACTCCGTCTTTCTGAAGAAGGCCTTCAGGAAAAAGAAGCTCCTGCCAGCCTTCGATTTTTTCAAATATACAGGGCAGGCTTTTATTGAGTTCTGAGCATAATTCAACGAAACTTTTTCTGAATGTTTCTTTCGATGCATTGTTAGAAAACAGACTTTTTTCATCAGCAAATACC
>JAZSNZ010000114.1:0-4810 GCA_045536645.1 Acutalibacteraceae bacterium | reverse complement strand
CAGTCAAGCCGATACTGCAGAAATTCGGCTATTACTTAGGGCGTTGGATATATCTTATCGACGCTCAGGATGATCTTGAAAAGGATATTAAAAAGGGAAATTTCAATCCTTTTGCAAGGAAATTTTCGCTTTGCAGAAGCGATGTGAAAGATAAAAGCGAAGCACTGAAAAATGCTCATGTTTATGCAAATGAGACCATGAATATGACTGCGTCGGCAATGCTTGATTATTATGACGTGCTGGAGCTTGACTATTTCAAGGAAGTTCTTGATAACATAACCATGCTCGGGATGCCTTTCTCCCAGAGAAGTGCAATGCATCTCGATGAAGATGGGAATAAAGGAGAATGAAACATATGAGAGATCCGTATGATGTTCTTGGAATCTCCAGGAATGCAAGTGATGATGAGGTCAAATCCGCATATCGTGATCTGGCCAGAAAATATCATCCCGATAACGTTGCCAACAGCGATAATCCCGCTGCTTCCGAGCTCTTCGAAGAGAAGATGAAGGAGATAAACGAGGCATACGACACCATCGTCACAAACAGAAGAAACGGAACAGACAGAGCTCAGTCTTACAGTAGTTCTGCCGGAAGCTCTGCAGGCGGATATTCCGGTCAGTCTTCGTCCTCTTACGGCAGCTCCACATCTAACAATACCAATAACACAAATAACAGAAGTTATTATAGCTCAGCTTCAAATACCACAAGCTTTTCCGATGTTCGTCAGATGATAAACAACAAGCGCTACAACGAGGCAGAGGAGCTTCTTGACGGTGTTCCCATGACAAGAAGAAATGCCGAGTGGTATTTCCTTCGCGGAACAGTTCTTTATCACAGGGGCTGGGTAGAGCAGGCTTATGAGCATTTCTCTCAGGCCGTTCAGCTCGATCCTTCCAATGCTGAGTTCCGTTCTGCATACAATGTCGTTCAGTCTCAGCGTTCCGGCAGACGAGGCGGCTATGTATACGACACCGATAGAGCTGAGCGAGGATGTAACCCTCTTTCCATGTGCTGCGGTATGTTCTGTGCAGATTCCTGCTGCGAGTGCTGCGGCGGCGATATGATCAGTTGCTGCTGATAAGATGAAATATTCAAAAAGCGCATATATTGCCATATCGGGTATAACAGCGGCTCTTTCTGTGGTCGTAATGATGGGGACTATGTTTCCCTCATTCAGTTATGCGATCCCCATGGTTGCAGGTGGAGTACTTATAATTCCAATATCCGAATTCGGAGAGAAGAAAACCATACCTGTTTACGCTGCTGTTTTCTTTCTTTCATTGATACTTCCCGTTGTGGCAAAGGATTCGGCACTGCTTTATCTGCTTTTGTTTGGGTTGTATCCGCTTTTGCAGTTTACCTTTGAGAAAATAAGATTCAGACCGGTAAGAATACTTGTAAAGCTTGTTTATTTCAATGCAGCGGCGCTTCTGGCAGTCTGGCTTGCAGGTGTGTTTTTTTCAATTCCGCTTTTTGAAAGCGAGTCGGCATGGTGGATAATTGCAGGTATGCTTGTTCTTGCAAATCTTGTTTTCCTGTTTTATGACCTTGCACTCTATAAATTTTCTTATCTGTATGATGTTAAATACAGTGAGAAGTTTCGTAAGCTTTTTAAAATTAATTAGATTTATAAAAGGCGGTGTAAGCCGCCTTTTATTGTTGAGGGATAAAAATGCCTGAAGTAATTGTTATCGGTGCAGGTCCTGCCGGAATGATGGCGGCTTATTCAGCTGCAGAAAACGGTGCTTCTGTAACTGTAATAGAAAAAAATCCTCACCCCGGCAAAAAGCTTCTGCTTACAGGAAAAGGCAGATGCAATGTGACAAATAATTGTGATAACGAAGAGCTGATGCAGAATATCTCAAAAAACGGAAGATTTCTGTTCAGCGCGTTTGCTGCTTTCACGCCGCAGGACACAATGAGTTTTTTTGAAAAACGTGGTGTTGCACTCAAGACGGAACGAGGAAAACGTGTATTTCCCGTGTCTGATAAATCGTCAGACATAAATAATGCTCTCATCTCTGCGTGCAGAAATGCAGGGGTAAGATTTGCAAAAGGAAATGCAGACAGGATAATTGCAGAGAACGGATCGGTCACTGCTGTTTCGGCAGGAGGAACGACGTATAAATGTGATGCCTGCATACTGGCAACAGGCGGATGTTCCTATAAGGCAACGGGATCAGACGGTAAAGGATATGATCTTGTAAGGAGACTTGGACACACCATTGTTTCTCCCAAGCCTTCTCTTGTACCTGTTGTCTGTGAAGGCGGCGAGTGCAGCAGGATAGGTGAAATTACACTGAGAAATGTTGCGATGAGGGTTGAGACGGAAAATGGCAAGGTGATTTATTCCGATTTTGGTGAAATGACCTTTGCGCCGTACGGACTTACTGGTGCTATGGTGCTCAGTGCAAGCTGTCACATGGATTTTGATAAGCACAGTAGATACACCTTCGCTATAGATTTAAAACCTGCGCTGGACGAAAAAAAGCTCGATGCAAGATTGCTTCGTGATTTTGCAAAGGACGGAAACAAGTGCTTTGGAGATGAGTTGAGGTCGCTTATGCCGAGAGAGCTGATTGCTGTTTTTGTTGAGCGCAGCAGGATTCCTTCGAACACCAGACTTCACTCAATTACGCATGAACAAAGGAAAAGTATAATTATGCTGCTTAAAAGATTTATATTTACAGCAGTGGGATTCCGTGATATAAATGAAGCGATAATAACATCGGGTGGAATATCGGTAAAAGAAATTAATCCGAAAACAATGGAGTCGAAATTGGTCAGAGGACTGTATTTTGCAGGAGAAATAATCGATGTTGATGCATACACCGGGGGATTTAATCTTCAGATAGCGTTTTCTACCGGGGTTGCTGCAGGAATAGATTCTTCAAAGGAGAGATCGATATGATAAATGTTGCTATTGACGGACCTGCCGGTGCAGGAAAAAGTACGATTGCGAGAGAAGCGGCAAAAAGACTTGGATTTGTTTACGTTGATACAGGCGCGCTTTACAGAGCAGTAGCACTTTTTGTCCTTCAGAGAAACATAAATCCTGAGGACAGTGAAAAGGTCGTTTCTGTACTGCCTATGATTGATGTGGAGCTTAAATATGTAAATGGCGAGCAGAGGGTATATCTTTGCGGAGAGAATGTTTCAAAAGTTATAAGAACACCTGAAATTTCCCGTGCAGCCTCTACTGTTTCTGCATATCCGAAGGTACGTGAACTTCTGTTCAGACTTCAGCAGGAGACAGCATCATATAATAACGTCATCATGGACGGAAGAGATATCGGTACTGTTGTACTGCCCAAGGCTCAGGTGAAGATTTTCCTTACCGCTTCTGCAGAAGAGCGTGCAAAAAGAAGATACAATGAACTCGTAGAACAGGGCAAAAAGGTCGTATATGAGGAAATATTGGAAGACATAAAAGTACGTGATCATAACGATTCTACAAGAGCTATTGCACCTCTTAAGCAGGCAGCAGACGCATTTCTTCTTGATACGACCGAAATGACCATAGAACAGGCTGTGAATGCGGTAATTACCACCGTAAGAAATAAAACAGGCAGGTAATATACAGTATGGTCAAGTTAGCGAAAACAGCAGGCTTTTGCTTCGGAGTGAACAGGGCTGTTGAATCAGTTGAGGAGCTTGTGCGAAAAGGGGAGAAGGTATATACCCTTGGCCCGATAATACATAACGCACAGGTTGTCCAAAAGCTCGAAAAGGCAGGAGTGAGATCAATTTCCTCGCCTGATGAGGCGTCAAAAGACGGTGTTCTTGTCATAAGGTCACACGGTGTTGCATTATCCGTGTATGATGAGCTAAGAAAGAACAATATCAGATTTATGGATGCAACCTGTCCCTTTGTTGCAAAGATTCATAAAATCGTTGCAGGGGCATCCGAAAAGGGGATGCCTGTTCTCATAGCTGGCGATTCGGAACACCCTGAGGTGCTGGGAATAAAGGGCCACTGCTCGGGTGAGGTTTTTGTCTTTTCCAATGAAAATGAATTGCAACAACTTTTGTCTTTACGCACAGATTTAGCAAAAGAAAATGTGTGCGTGGTCGCACAGACAACATATAATACACAAATTTGGCAAAATTGCATTGAAATTTTAAAAAAGGTATGTACAAACGCTTCGATATATGATACTATATGCAGTGCAACGTTGAGCCGTCAGCAGGAAGCGATGGAGCTTGCCCGAGAGAGTGACTTAATGATCATAATTGGAGGCAAAAACAGTTCTAATACCCAGAAGCTGTTTAAGATCTGCAGTGATTGCTGCAGCAGTTGTGCGATCGAAACAGCATCAGAAATTCCTGTGAATGAAGTTTTAAAAGCTGAAAGAATAGGAATAACGGCGGGAGCATCGACTCCGGCGGACGTAATTAAGGAGGTAGTTTTAACCGTGAGCGAGATCATGACAGAAAACTTTGAGGCTATGCTGGAGGAATCCTTTAAGCAGTCGAATACTAATGGAAAGGTAGTCAACGGAACCGTTGTACGTATTGCACCCAACGAAATCTATGTAGATGTTGGTAGAAAGCAGTCCGGTATCGTTATGCTTGAGGATCTTACAGATGATCCCAACCTTACAACGAGTGACGTTGTAAAGGTCGGCGATGAGCTTGAGCTTATGATCATGCGCACCAACGACCAGGAGGGTTACATCTACCTCTCCAAGAAACTCCTCGATTCCGCTAAGGCATGGGACGAGATCAAGGCAGCAGCACCGAAGATCGTTGAGAGAAAGAGACGCCGCTTCGATGACGAAGAGGATACTCTTGATGCAAAGTCGGA
>JAZSNZ010000147.1:0-10604 GCA_045536645.1 Acutalibacteraceae bacterium | reverse complement strand
GTATCTCCAGAAGAAGGAGACCGAGGAGAGAGATGCGCAGGCTCGTGCGCTCCTGCAACAGCAGGCATTCGAGAAGATTGCTCGTGCCGACCTTGCGGAACTTCACGCCGCATACCCCGAAACCAAGCAGTACACAGACATCAGAAAACTTCCCCAAGACATCCTGAAGAAGTTCGGACGCTTCCGCGATGCCGGACTTTCCGCAAAGGAGGCATACGCCGCCGCAAACCCAGATGGCATCAGGACCTCCGTGGCAACGGCTGTCAAGAAGAAGTCGCTCCACGAATCGAAAAATCATCTCCGCACCGCAGTTCCTAAGGGCTCGAAAGATAATTCCGTCGTAATGCCGAAGTCGGAGCTTGCTCGCTGGAGAGATCTTTTCCCCGAAAAATCCGACAAGGAGATCATTTCCTTGTACAAATCTACAGTAAATTAAGGAGATCAGAACTATGTTCAAGCTTTTGAAAATTGAAAACGCTCGCATGAATGTTCCTGAGCCTGTATTCCATGAGGCGACCGCCGACGAGGCGATTTCCATTGGCGAGGCTCTCGTTCTTGCGGACGGCAAGCTCACCAAGTGCGCCGCTACTACGAAGCCTGCGTTCATCGCTATCGGTCAGGTCGGCGCAGGCGATGCAAATCGCAAGATCGCTGTTTGCCGCATTGAGTCCAATCAGGTGTACGAAGTACCTGTTTCCGCAGCTCCCACCGCTCTCAAGGTTGGTGACAAGGTAACGCTCCACGCGGACGGTCTTCAGGTTACCGCAACCACCGCAAACGGCGTGGTTACCGTTGAAGCCATCAACGGCGCAACCGCAGCAGGCGACACTATCGTCGTCAGATTCTAATTTCAGGAGGAATGACAAATGGCTAACTTCCAGTACAGCGCAATGTCGGGCAAGAATGACCCGATGTTTGGCAAATTCGAGCATCCTATCAAGGCGCTCATCGAAAACGAATCCAATCTTTGCGAGAAGGACAAGTCCATTCTGGATGTCCTCTTTAATGTCGAGAAGTCCAACCGCTACGCCGAAACCATCATGGGCGAGTCTGATTTTGATACCTTCATGGCGAAGGAAGAGGGACAGGGTGCTGAGAACGACTCCGTAGAGAAAACCTACGACAAGACCATCTCTCACATCGAGTTCGCAAAGGAGTTCACCATCACTCGCAAGATGGCTGACGATGCGAAGTTCGGTATGGGTGCGAACATGAAGAACAAGCCCAAGAAGTTCGTAAGAGCCTACTACAAGACCAGAGTTAAGCTCGCGGCTCAGGCTCTCATCAACGCTACCAAAAGCAGCTTTGTGTTCAACAAGAGCACCGTCGACCTCACCACGGGCGACAAGCTTCCCCTCTTCCACAACAGACATCCCTACTCCACCGAGAAGATGAAGGGCAAGCACCAGTCCAACTACTTCTACGGCGACATCTCTTCCGACGCGGCTAAGTTCCAGAAGACCCTTGCGATCCTTGCGAACAAGCTCCGCAACTTCAAGGATGAAAACGGTGAGATCATGGGCTACACCGCAGACACCCTCATCATCCCCTGCAACCGCCCCGAGCTCGAGATGATGGCTAAGGCTGTTATCGGCACCGAGAGAACCGCTGGATCTGACTTCAACGACATCAACACCCAGTACGGCAACTGGACTCTCGTAGTCCTCGACTACTGGGAGTCTGACAAGGATGAGATCATGGTTATGTCGTCTGAGGCTAACGAGAACCTTCTTGGCAATATGTTCTTCAACCGTGTTAAGCTCGACATCACCAACGGCATCGATCCTCACACCAGAAATTTCTTCTGGAACGGTTACTGCCGCATGGGTATCGGCTTCGGCGCTTGGAAGCACATGCTCCGTGCGGTCAACTCTTCTGGCGCAGTTACCAACGCAGACGCGCTCGCGTAAGAATCGCGTAGCAGTCTGACAGGAGGTCAAAATGCGAGTATCTGAGTTATACAAACAGGTCGCCAAGCTCGGCTTTGAAGACTCTCTGGAGGACGAAGACAGATTCTATTACGCGGCAAACCGGGCCTTACTGCAGGTTGGTTCTATACGACCTGCAGTAAGCGCTTATGTTATCAACCATAAGCCGATGGCGAATCTGGTGAAGGTAGACACCTTTTCTCCGATAGAGAGGTCGGAAGACCTTTGCTTTGAGGCGACGGACGCGAAAGCGTACTACTTCGAGGCTGACGGCAACGGTACGCTCTACATCGAGAGGCAGGACACCGCAAGCGGCGCGTGGGTGATTATCAGGGCGCAAGAATTTACCTCGACTCGCAGATTCATTCCTTACAAGGGGTTCATCAAGAAGGACGGCGCGTTCTCCGCAGGACAGTTCAGACTCCGTTTCGTCGGAGAGTTCCTGTACTCCGTGAAGAATGTGGCTATGTACAGGCACATATACAGCAGCTCCGAGGAAGATATTCCTGCCTACGAGCCGTATACGCGCTACGACATAAGCGCGCTCGTGCCGGACTTCCTTTCGCTCAACGCTCCTCCCATCTCGGAGGACGAGAACTACGAAAGACTCAATCAGAACTACGATGTGGAGGGCGGCAAGGTTATCCTACTCCCCTATTCTGCAGATGGCTGCTTCAAGGTTCTCTACAGAAGAAAACCTGCCGAGATAGAAAACACCGGCATCGCATCGGAAGACGAGGCGGTTATCGACTTGGACGAGGAGCTTTGCTCTCTCTTGCCGATTCTGATAGCCTCTTATGTCTGGGTAGAGGATGAGCCTGCGATGGCTGAATACTACCTCTCGCTTTACCGAGAGCGCGCGATGGATATAGAGCGAAGAATCAGAAATGCTACGCCTGTTGCCATCAAAAACAAGAACGGATGGTAAACGACTATGGCTAATAGCATGCTCACAAATAAAAGCGTTTATAACGCATACTACGGCGACTTCAGAGGCGTTGATTTTTCCAGCGACCATACGCAGGTACACAAACAGCGCCTCGCTTATGCCGTAAATATGTTCAAGGACTACCAGTCTGGTCAAGGCCAGGCTCTGGAAACCATTGCAGGTTTCAGACGCAGGCTGGAACTTCCCGAAGCAACCGTTATCTACGGCATCCACCGCTTCCAGCACCGCGCTGGCGACGAAATCGAGACCAAAGTCCTCGTCCATGCTGGCGACAAACTGTACCTTTGGCACAATTATCCCAACAGCATCAATGTCGTTGTGAAGGAGACCGTCACGCTCCCTGCGGAAAGCTCCGCGATCAACGGCACACGCACCTTTAAGCTCACCTTGAGCGACAATGTGGCAGGCGTGAAAGATATCACCAAGCCCGACGGAGAGAGCGTGATCCTCAACATGGACTACTTTAACCCGGAGACCCACGAGCTGAGCATCTCTCGGAGCGACCTTGCTGCAGGAGACAATTTGTATCTGTCGTTTGTGGAGGGCGTAATCAACAAAGAAGACGCCTTATTCGTGGGCATGAACGCCCGTCGAAGTGCGTCTTTTATTTTTAACAACCGCTTGTACCTGATAGACGGCAAGAACTACCTTGTCTATGATGGAGAGACCGTCAAGTCTGTATACGATTCCGCATACATTCCGACGACCTATATCAACATCATACCGAGCGGAGAGAACGCCGATATCGGAACGGAGTACGAACAGAGGAACATCTTACAGCCGAAGTTCAAGCACACCTTCATCGCGGACGGCACGACTACCGAGTTCTACATGAACGAGAACGCACTGGAGGAGATCTCGGAGGTCAAGGTCTACGGTGAAGTCGTGACCAACTACGAGGTCGACCTGCCAAACGGCAAAATCACCTTCACAGAAGCCCCTCAGAGACCCGAAAATGTCGAGGGCGGCTCTTACCCTGAGTTCTACGCTGGCGTCGAAATAACCGCGAAAAAGACCTTCACGAGCGTCTCTGGCGTGACGGAGGAGTGCGCGGCTATCGGAACGCTGGTGACGGACTGCACCATTGCTACCGTCTTTGACAACCGCATTTTCATGTCTGGCAACCCGAACTATCCGAACCATGTGTTCTACTGCGGACGGAATATAACGGGATATGTAGACCCCACCTTCTTCGGCGTTCTGAACTATATGCAGGACGGTGTCGGCATCTCTCCCATAACGGGCATGATTCCCGTAGCTGATACCCTCATGGTTCTGAAGAGCGACGCACAGCAGGACGGTTCTACATATTTCCACTCGCCTGTTGAGACGGGAGAAAATCTTCAGCCAAAGATTTATCCGTCGACGCAGGGACTCAGCGGAATCGGCTGTCTTGGCGCTTGCATCAACTTCCTTGACGATCCTGTCTTCGTTTCCCGTCTGGGCGTAGAAGCTATCGGTCAGTTGTCGGTGAGATACGAGCGCGCGGTCGAACACCGCTCGAGCCTCATTGACGCGAAGCTGGTCAATATCGACCTGAGCGGCGCATCGCTGGAGGAGTGGAACGGATACCTGATCCTTCTTGTGGACGGCAAAATCTTCATGGCGGACAGCCGCCAGCGGTACACGAACGAGATCGGAGTTCCGCAGTACGAGTGGTACTATATCGAAGGCGTTGGCGTCTATCAAGACCAGTACCCAGAATATCGCTATTCGACGCAAATCTACCCTGAGCTTCAGGGGGCTATGGTTCGGTATTGCACCGCCTGCCATAAAAACGCCGTTGAATGCACCTGCGGTAACGATGACCATCTCGTTGAGATACCGCTCACACTCGCAGAGAGCGTCTATGACGCCGACTTGGGAGAAACGCACAATCTCCTCGGAGAAATCGTGAACGCGCCCGACGCGGACGGAAAAAGCACCGCTACAATCCTCAATGACTTGGTATCTTTCCAGTCTGACGGTGTCACCTATTCCGTGAGAGCATATTTCACTGTTCACGAGGTGTATGACAGCCTCACGGGAGAGTTTGTCAAATACGAGGCGTTCCTGTGCGACGCGAAGGGCAATTACACGGGAGGCATTTTCAAGAAGGCTACCGTCGCAAAAACGATGGAGAGCAATATCTTCTTCGGAACGGAGAACGGCGTGGTCTGCTCCTTCAACTTCGACATGAGAGACGAGCAGGGCGAAATCGCGCCAAGATACTACAGCTTCGACGATCGCACGATATTCTGCGGTTGCGCTACGAAAATGGACTGCTGCGACATTCCGCACTTGACCAAGAACACAGTCAAGAAGTCCACGGTAATCAAGACTAAGTCCCTCCAAACCTCTGCGGCAAAGATAAAAGTCAGAACGAATAAGAAGCCCTACGAGCAGATTGCCCGTATCAACAGCACCCTGTTTTCTTTCGACAACATAGACTTTTCGGACTTCTCGTTCATTTCTACGGAGCAGAGCCTTTTCAGCGTCAAAGAGAAGGAGAAGAAGTGGGTCGAGAAGCAATATTTCCTCTACTCCGACGAATATATGAAGCCTTTCGCTTTGTACTATCTCTCCTTCCGTTACACCATAGCAGGCAGATACAAAGAATAGGAGGAAACTCATGAGCACCACGAAAAAGCTCAGCAATATCACAGCAAAACAAATCACCGACAGGGGCATTCAGGCTCTTGCCAACAGACCCAATGCGTCGGCACAGTACGGCGTCGGCGGCTTGTCGCCCACACAGCTCAAGCTGTGGTTCGATAAGCTTGCAACCTTCATCGCAGAGAAGATCAACGAGCTTCAGAACACCATCTCCGCAGACGACGCGGCGACGTATATCCGTCTGCTTCTGGACGAGTATGGGGTCGAGAATCTAAACGACCTTGTAAAATCATTCGAGAACGGTACTTTCGCCGAGAGGATTCTGCGGGTGCTTCCGTCGGCTAACGCCTTTGCACGTGTATCGCTCCAACAATTTATCAACGACATGGCGCTCTTGGTTAGCGAAAATGCAGAATGCATTGCGGACCTCGATCAAAACAAGTTGAATAAAGTCACAGACTCTGCCAAATATCGCCGTGCGTATATCATCGACACAGATGGCACTCAAAAAGTTATCTATATTTCTGACACTCCGCTCTCCGGTGGGATCCCCATTTTCGTGGGAGAGGGTCAGATTGCTGTTGCTGTTCCTGTCGACAACATACACGCCGCAAACAAGGGCTATGTAGATCAGCAAGACCGTTTTCTCGGCTCTACGGTTGAAATATCCATTGATAAATCAACCTACATTATGACGCTACGCCTTAAAAATACAGCTGGTTCAATATTGAGCACAGCAACGGTAGATTTGCCCTTGGAAAGCACCGTTATTGGCGGAAGCTATGACAATGGAAAACTCACGCTTTCGCTTATGGGAGGTACGAGTGTTAAAATCGATGTGTCAGATATTATCGACGGCTTGGTGAACACTTCCACGTATATCAAGGATCTAACCGCTCTTAATACGCGCATTGATGATACAAATGCCATTCTCCATGTGTTTAAAAAAGAGGTGGATCAAAAGGAGATATATGCTCACTCCGCGTTTTACGCGGTAGAATCAGAAAGCGCTCGAAACTACACCAAGGGCGGGAATATTGACCGCGAACTACGCGCAATCAAAAAAAGGCTTTCCGGGCTCGAACACGGAACAACATAACAGGAGGGAATACTCATATGTTACTTGAAAAAACAAAAATTTACGGCGTAGATGGCGTCGGGCGGTCCAGCCCGACGCTCACCAGAACAGATGCAGCTGTGGGGCTTTCTTATTCCATCGGGGCAAGCGAAATTTCAAGCGATTTCAGCCATTGCTTCCCTTGGAGCGAAATGCAGGAAGTGGTGGATGATATCGGAAATGTGTTTATCAGGGTTCCGAAATTTTACACCAAAGTCACCAAAAACGAAGATGGCACATATAAGTACCAAATTTCTGGCTGTCGTTACGACGGCTTCTCTACGCTGTTTATCGACGGTAAGGGCAATGAAATTGATTATGTGTTGGTTGGCAAATACGAAGCGTCTGGCTCTTATGCCAAAGCGCAGTCGAAGAGTAAACAGACCGTACTCAACGAGATTACTATCGGTGAGATGAGAGCAGCCTGCAAGGCAAACGGAGATGGTTACCAACAGTACGATTTCTTGATTGACGCTATTATCAAGCAGTTGTTTATGATTGAGTTTGCCACCACCAACTCCCAGAGTATTATGACTGGGTGGACGAATGCTCAAAACGCTGCTGCTATTCTTACAGGACACACGGATGCGGTGAAAACCGCAAGCGGCTCATGGAATGAAAACCATACTGAAAGTTGCCCGTCGTGTAATTCCGATGGATTTCACGCCTGCAAATACAGGGGCATTGAAAACCCTTGGGGCAATGTCTATGTGTACTGCGACGGCATCAGTTTCTATGGCAGTAACGTGTATATTTGTCTCGATCCCGCGAAATATACCGACGAATCCACAGACATGCCATACATCTATATTGGCGATAGAAATATGAGCGGCGGTTTCATGAGCAAAGTTACACCGTTTGAAAAAATCCCTCTTCTTGGATATTGCACGGAAACACAAGGAGATGGTTCTTTGTATTACTGCGATACATGTTATCCGGGCGAAACCGTATTGAGTGTCGGTGGGTGTTGGTTCGACGGCGGGTACGCTGGGCTTTGGAACTGGTGCAGTGAATTTGGCGCCTCCTTTGGACCTCCTCCCTGCGGCGGACGACTTTGTTATAAACCTCTTTAAACGGTTCTCTGGGCGTTCCCCTTGTTATAACAAAACCTTAAATCAATCATTTTGGAGGATTTTATCATGGCAACAACTGAAAAAAGATTCAGCAAAGGAAAGTGGCTCGAATCGGCTATGGCACAAAAAGATAGCGGATATCTGTCTCAACGCGAAATCGACGACGCTTGCGAAATCTGGGTAAACAACCTCGATGGAAAAACACAGTCCGAGATAGAGGCAAATGGCAAACAACACCTCAATGAAGCGTGGTTTGTGTGAGGGTAGGCTAAGAAGATGGAGTATAAGATTCTTGACAATGGTACGGCAGTCGTACTCACAAGACAGCCTGAGATGGTATATGACGAACTGTACATAGACTTCTCAGGCGCTCCATCGGGCGCTACAGCGATTTTTGAGAGCGGCGGCTCTTTGTACCGTCTGCTCAACGGCGTGACTTGTTCTGTTCCCGTAGACAAGCTCAACGGCGTGGTGAAGGTCACGGTGGCACTCCTCGATGGAAGCGCGCGCCCTCGCAAGTGGACTTGCGAGGAACTTTTAGCGGAGAAGCAGAAGAACGGCGGCACTCTTATCTCTCCCAACGACATGAATTTGCCGCAAAGATTTGTCGAGCTGAAATTGGAGAACGAAAGCATTAGACAGACCAACGATCGCATCTCGATGCGGCTCAAGAAGCTGGAAGACAAGCTGGAGAGACTCCTTGAAGGTTACGACTTAATTTAAGGAGATAACGCTATGAAAAAAAGATTTTTTGCGATATTGCTTTGCCTTATCGCCGCAATGACGCTCTGCGTCTTTCCTATGACTGTCAGCGCGGCAGAAGCCAGCACAGAGACCGTAGAAACCGCCGAGACGGAGCCCCCTGTCGTAGACGAGCCTACAGTCGAAGAGCCTGCTCCTGAGCCTGAAACGCCCGTTCCTGAAGTTCCTGAAGCGTCTGGAGAGAGCGAGAGTACTTACCACACACTTTTCACTCGAATCTGGGAGTTTGTCAGCACATATTCTGGCGAAACACTCTCAGTGATGGGCTCTTTGATTCTCTTGATTCTCAACCTTATCCTGAAGCACTCAAGTTCCAAGGCATCGAAAGACGCAAAGGAACAACTTAAAGGAATCAAGACAGAGGTCGGTGAAACGCTCAACGGTCAAAACTCCGTTGTGGGCGCCGTAAACAACATGATTGACAGTTACAATGCCATGAAGGCATCCTACGACAACTACGGTCTTACCGAAGACGACAGAAACCGAGTAGTTGGCGCAGTTCTCGCAACAAACACAGCCATTTTGGAGATCCTCACCACGGTTTATGTGAACTCGAAGAATTTGCCACAGGGCGTCAAAGATATCGTAAACCTAAAGTACGCAAACTGCCTGAAGTCTCTCGAAGACGACACCAAGCTCATCGCCATTGTCGAGGCGGTTCGCAGCAACATCGGCACAACTACGGAGACCACAGAAAACAACACAGAAGACGCGGAGGTGTAACCCATGACAAACAGAACGAAGGGCAAGCTCATCAAGGCTCTCGCGGTTACTACGGATGTGTCGGTCCCTCTTGTTGCGACGCTGACACAGTTTTCTGTGTGGATAGACAGAAGCCCTGAGGCTACCATGTCTGGACTCTTCCTTATCTTTGCGTTCGTTTCCTGCCTCCCGTTTCTCAAGCAAATCAAGACATACTTCCGATCCCCGTCCGTTTGGGTGGTTTGGATAGTGCTTCTCGTTCTGTCTGTTTGCTTGAGAAATATCATTGAGGAGATGGTGCTGGTGTGCTTCTTCGGAGCAGTCGCAAATGTGATCGGCGCAGGAATCTACAAGATCGGTAGCAGCATCGAGAACAAGCCTTAAAGGAGGTATAACCGATGGACAGAATCGAACCCCAAAGAAGCTCCAGAGCGGAGTCATTTGAGCAGTCGATCGTTGCGGAACACAACACAAAAAAGAAGGTCACCAAGAGCCTTCTCAATAATGCCGGCATTTTTGTCGGCGTATTCCTGATTTTTGCCGTTGTCGTTATCGTTACCACCGACATCAGGATCACCTCTTTTGAGGAAATTGCGGCGCTGGGACTTGACTTCTTCCTGCTCTTGTTCTGCTCGTATTCTATGTATGTCAATGCTTCTGATAGCGGCATGAGGCACGGTCTGCAGAGCGATTTGTACCTCGACTCTCTCGACAGGTTCAGCGACAAGAAAAAGACCATTATCGACGCGCAGAGGCAGACCAGATTGCATGAGTTCTGCAGGTACTACATTGACGACGAGCTGAAGAACGCAAGAATGTCCGTTCTTGCTGTCGTCGGCTTCAGCTATAAGGAATACCGCAGGAAGTGGCTTGGGCTCGACGATGAAACCATCGAAAGCGACCCGAAGCTATCTAAGACGCAGAAGGCGGCTATCATTAAGGCGAACTCAATCAAGCCAGTCAGACTGACCCCTGAAATGATTATGAAGCGCGGTAGAGGAAGCTCCCGTCGCGCGCCTCTCGGAACAAAGCCAGAGACCAAAAAGAGCATCCGATTCGGAACGAAGTTTGTCACCACCTTCCTGATCTCGCTCATCTTGAGCATTATCGTTCTGGACTTGGCGGTAGAGCCGACATGGGTGATCTTCGCATCCTGCATGCTCAAGCTGCTCGCGGTCGTTATTAACGGCTTCACAGGGTATAAGTTCGGTTACGAGAATATCGTCTTTGATACGGTAAACTACATGGATGACCAGACCGACCTCATGAATCAAGCGATGCAGTATTTCGACACACATCCCGAACCCGAAGACGAGGACGACGAGAAAGAAGACGTCCCCAAGCAGGCGGCTACATAACAAAAAAACAAAGGCAAGGTAGAATTTCTACCTTGCCTTTGTTTCGACCCAAACTCCCCAGTAATTCTGTTTGACGAACACTATTATGGAGTTCGGATTATTCCTTTGTGGCGGAGAAGG
>JAZSNZ010000124.1:0-3299 GCA_045536645.1 Acutalibacteraceae bacterium | reverse complement strand
TATAGACCATTATTCCGAAGGTCATCAGAAGCACACCAAAGCAATAATAATCAAGAAGATGAACAAACACTATCGGCCATATGGGCATCATAAGAATTACAATTATCCAGTAAAATGAATTGAATTTCGTTCTGGACATATATTGCAGTGCCATGCCCCTGACTGCCTCCACGGGATAATTTTTCGCTTTTCTTTTTTTCACCGCAAGGGCGATTATGCCTGCAACTGTGGCTGTTACAAATATCACTGCACCGACTGCGCCAAGCAATCCGACGATGGCGTACTGCCAGTCCCACTGAAGGTTTTCCATCACGGACATAAAGCCCGAGATGCCCATCATTTCAATCGCTAAGAAAAACAAAAGGGCTATGGGATGTTTTCTGATTACTTTCATTTTTCTCCCTCCTGCGGTGCAAAATAATGTTTCACTGCGTATTCGAATCTCTCTTCGAATTTTGATATTGCCGCCTTGCTTATCTTTTTAAAAGGCATGAGCATATCGAAGGCATGAAAGCCTTTGTGATAAACATCTGCCGAGGCTTCCCCCCCTGCTTTGCGCAGGTTTTCCATGTATTCGAGTGTCTCGCAGAGGAATGCGTCGGTATCGCCCACAAAGGAATATGCAGGGGGAAGCTCTGCGTAATCTGTCTGCCTTGAGGGGGCTGCATAGGGCGGAACATCTTTTCCATGGAGCTTTCCGAGGTACTGTTTCCATGCCTTGTGGTTCTTCTTCGTATTCCATGTTATGCCGTGATTGTCTTTAGACGATTCTGTATCCTTATCATTGAGCATCGGATAAATCGGCATCTGATATGCGATTTTCACTTCTCCCCTGTCTCTTGCGTACATACACACCGCCGCAGTCAGACCACCGCCTGCACTCTCGCCGCCGACCATCAGCTGAGCGTTGTTTACACCAAGCTCTTCTGCATTGTCCCTGAGATAGAGAAGTGCATCATAGCAATCCTCAAGTGCGGCAGGATACGGAGCTTTTCCTGAGAGGGTGTATTCGGGTGCTATCACCACTGCACCGTATTTTTCGCAGAGCGCTCTCGCTCTTGACATATGTACCATTCCCGCCATGCCCACTGCATAGCCTCCGCCGTGTATCCAGAGAAGGCCCGGGGCGTTTTCTGCCCTTTTCTTCGGACGAAGAATGATTATTTTAAGCTTTCCTCTTTTCGATGGGATTTTGATTTTATGCGTTGTGTACTTTCTCATAATCATCTGCTTTCCTCAAGCCAGCGTTTAAGCTGCGGCATCAGTCTCTCTGCGTCTGAGCATCCCAGTTCATAGGCTTCCTGTGCTTTTTCGGGCACTACCTTTGTCGTTTTAAGCTCAAGAGGGCGGGAGGGTCTTATGACAAAAACAGTGCCTTCCTTTTCCTTTTTGGAAATGCAATCCAATGTGTCGTTGTATTCCTCGCTGCGTTTTGCTAATTTTTCGACAAACTTAGGATATTTGCGGTATTTGAGCTTAAACAGCAAATTGAGATTTGATTTTTTCTTGCGATATGTCGCATCTCTCGTCTGAACAACCACATTCCTGCTGTAGCCCATATTTTCAAATGCCTCCACGGGTATGCTGTCCGAACAGCCGCCGTCAAGATATTTTCTGCCGTCTATCTCAACGATGCGTGAAACAAGGGGCATCGAGGCAGATGCTCTGACATAATCTATCTGCCCTTTCATATCTGTTACGTGCTTGTACTCCGCTTCGCCTGTTTCAACGTTGGTGCAGGTGGCATAAAACTTCATGCCGCTGTTTAAAAATGCATAGTGATCGTAGATATCGAGCTTGTCGGGCAGTTCGTGATAGCAGAATTCAACGCCGATAAGATCGCCTGTTGTAATGAGATTTCGAAAGCTCATAAAACGCGGATCCTTGCCGTATTTCTGATAATAACGGATGCTTCTGCCCTTCTGATCCGAGACATAGGAACAGCCATGAATAGAGCCTGCGGACACACCTATGACGCCGTCAAATTTAAGGCCGTGCTCCATGAAAACATCAAGCACTCCTGCGGTGTAAATACCGCGCACTCCGCCGCCTTCAAGCACCAGACCAAGCTTTCCTGTATTTTCTCCTGCCATCTGAGATCACCCCGTATTTTCCTTTGCTTTTATTATACTTCCCCATTTTTCGTATCGCAATAGGTCTGATAAATAAAAAAGGGAGAGTGCTTGTGTGAAGTACTCTCCCTTTTTAACTTATTCTTCAGGCAGGCTCCGGATATATTTATGCATAGCCTCTGCGACCTTTTTGCTGTGGTTGACTGCCTCGACCACAGTCCTCGCACCATTGACCACGTCACCTGATGCGAATATTCCCGGGCGGCTGGTGTGTCCGTTTTCGTCTGCTATCAGAAGACCTCTTGTGTTGGTGTTAAGCCCTGTGGTTGTTGTTACAATGGTATTCTGCGGTCCCTGACTTATGGAGATAATCACGCTGTCTGCATTATACAGCTTATCGCTTCCTTCGATATCAGTAAGGTTGCCCTCTTCGTCCTCTGTCAGGTCACGGAAAATGACGCCCTCGTCTGTTATTTCAACAGGCTTTTTGTTGTATTCAAACTGCACGCCCTCAAGGCAGGCATATCTGAATTCGTGGCTGTTTGCAGCCACCTTTTTATTAAGCGAAAAGCAGATGACCTCCTGCGAGCCTTTTCGCACTGCTGTTCTTGCAACGTCCATTGCCGCATTGCCTGCACCGATTACTATCACCTTGTCTCCGAGCTTATAGCTGTCGGGATTGTTCAAGTAATTGATGCCGAAATGCACGTGTCCGAGAGTCTCGCCCTTTATGTGCAGGACATTCGGCTTCCATATGCCTGTGCCGATAAATATAGCTTTGTATCCGTCACGGAAAAGGTCGTCTATTCCGATGGCGGTGCCTATTCTTGTGTTGGGGCGTATCTTTATGCCCTTGAGTTCAAGATAACGGTACTGGATATCGTCAAGCACGGATTTCGGAAGGCGAAACTCGGGGATACCGTATCTGAGAATGCCGCCTATTTTGTCGTTGCTTTCAAATATAGTTACCTGATAGCCATAACGCGCCATGAGTATGGCTATGGTGATTCCTGCAGGGCCTGAGCCGACAATGGCCACCTTTATACCGTTTGAGGGGTGTGGGCCGTGAACCATTTTAGGTGCGTATGCATTTGAAACATAGCTTTCTATTGTGGAAAAATGCACAGGTGCGCCTTTTTTGCCCAGCACGCAATGACCCTCGCACTGGTTTTCGTGGTTGCATATAAGACTGCACACCGTTGTCAGAGGATTGTTTTCAAAAAGCAG
>JAZSNZ010000109.1:0-15120 GCA_045536645.1 Acutalibacteraceae bacterium | reverse complement strand
TAAGGACGATTGAGTGACGTCCTGTTGCCATGACCTCGACCCCTGCAACGCAGGCACTGCTGTCAGCAGGCGAGGTTATTATCGCCGCAAGCCCTGTCTGCTCTGCAAGCATTGCGGCAGTGGACTCGATAAAGCTCTCGGGATTGCAGCCGCTGGCTGCCAGCGCTCTTATTATGTGCTGCTGTGCTTCCTCTGCAAGATTTCGCTTCCACATAAGCTGGTCTACATAGAGCCTGTAGCCACGCTGAGAAGGGATACGCCCTGCCGAGGTATGGGGCTGTTCGAGATAGCCGCTGTTTGTCAGGTCAGCCATGTCGTTTCGTATGGTGGCACTTGAAACCTCTATGGGAAGCATCTGCGCCAGAGTCTTTGAGCCGATAGGCTCACCTGTTATTACATAAGAATCTACGATAGCTTCAAGGATTTTATACTTTCTCTGTCCCTGTTTCATTGATACCACCTTCTTTTGTCGGGTGTGCCGACTGCTACAGGGTTAGCACTCGATTCTTTCGACTGCCATAATTAGCACTCTCAACTCGTGAGTGCTAATTTCAATATTAGATTACCATCTTTTGTCTCGCTTGTCAATATGTTGGCTGTAAATATTTCATGAATCGCAGAAAATTCACAGAAATAACGCCTCATCCGAAACAGCTCTGCGAAAAAAAGCACCCCATCAAGGGGTGCTTTTCATATACATCAGCTGCATAAAAAACCGCATGTACAGGAGCCTATATAAAACACGAGATAAATTGCAAGCTCGCCGAGAGTGGCGATGAGACCTCCTACGGGATGATAAATAATAAGCTTCGGTATTGATTCCGGTTCAAACGTATCGTAAGCGCGTCTTGGAATAAAGCACCATACAAGAATCAGAGGAACCAGACTGAACGCAATATTCAGAATGAACGGTTCGATCAGCTCGCACTCATCGTGCCAGAGATACACGAGTACAGGAAATGCACATATCACATACACGGAAACCACGAGGATTTTCGTAAGATAATAAACAAACCCGCGATCATAATAATTATAGTGATTCCTGTCATACCTGAACAGTGCAAACACGAGAATAATTGCGATACACAGAAGCACGCAGGGGAGGCAGACGTGATACTCGTCGAAATGGAACAGATTGATCACAGGCGAGAATATCTGCAGCGAAACATTCATATCTCTGCCCAGCAGTGCGCTGAGCTGCTGATTGTAGTAGTACTCTATTCGCGTTGTATAGAATGAACTGTCGTAACGTGCCTGGGTATCCACACCGCCGAGCTTGCCTGAGAATGCCATGACAAACAGGTTTACTGCAAAAAAGATCAGCGACAGAATAGCCAGAACAATAAATGCTTTTAACAGAATAAGGAAAAAGAACTTTATTCCATTTTTTATTTTACCCTTTATTTTCTTCTTTCTGTAAATTGCCCGCTCAATCTCTCTTTTTTCTTCCTCTGCCTTCCGGCGTTTTTCGTAATCTTCCTGACGCTTCCGGTCTTCCTCCTCTTCTCTGGCACGGCGAATCTCCGCCAGTCGTCTCTCTTCTTCTTCCTTGGCCTGTCGCCTTGCAAGGAGCTCAGGCTGAATGCTCTGCTGTACCGACATGAGTGTAAACCTTGTCTTGAGCAGCTCCTGAACATTCTGAGACTGACCTATTATGCTGTCCAGCGAGCAGATTTCAACGATGTTGGTTATTATGGAAATGTATTTTTCAAGCTCTTCCTCGCGGACAAAAACAGATTTGCCGTCACTGAGATAGGGCAATGAATCTTTTTTGATTTTTTCATGCACAGCATCAAGCATATCGCCTATAAGAGACAAATATTCATCCGATGCACGATGCCTGTCCTTTTCGGCGATGTGTGAAAACAAGTCCGCGGATTTGACCAGCTTTGAGTAGACAATGAATTTTTTGGATACTTCCTTTGAATGCAAAGCCTCCATGTAATTTTTACCGTAGTCACATACCAGTTCATCCAGAGACTCAGGAGTCTGCTCATAGATTCTCTTGTCGGCTGTTTCGCATCTGATAAGACCGAGCCATACTCTGTGGTCATAAGGAAATTTATGCTCTGCGTCGGTATAGCCGTCTTTTGCCCTTGTGAGATTTTCCTCACCGCCGTTCTGAGTGTAAAAATCAATCCAGTAACGCGCCGCAGCAGTCAGCTTTCCGCATTCATCCTCCTGCTGTGTGCTCCTGTGGCTCTTGACTCGGGGATCGTTCCAGTCAGACCAGTCGTTTACCTTTCCACCCAGTATCTCGTTGGCTCTGTTTGCTATAATATCCAGAGCATCGGAGCGATTGTATTCATAAGCATTGAGGTACTGAACATTTGAAATGTCATATATCAGCGTATCGGGCATGGAATCCATTTTTTCAATGAAAACAGGCAGTCGCTGAATGCCGTTGGTTGTAGCCCAGGAAGTTTCCGTACAGCAGTTTGTGGAGTTTGCATAGTTCTGCGAAATGAACGCAATAAAGCAGGCGCAGGTGGAGATTCGCTTGAGGATAACCTCCTTGAAGGACTGAAGTGCGTTTATCCCCCTGTCGTACCACACCTCGTAGCCTCTTCTGTGAAGCTCATACACATAGGGTGCAACCTTCTGAGCGTCCTTGTGTGCATAACTTATGAAAATATAGCCTGATTTTTTCACAGTCGGTTCAAATGCAAAATCGATCGCCATATCGTTTACTCCATTCCAGATATATTTATTTTATTATATCACGATTATATCACAAAGCAGACAATTTGCAACATTTCACGACAGGGCAAGTTGTCAGAAAATAACCATCTGAATATGTACATAACAGAAAATCTGCAGTGACATTTTTCTGTCACTGCAGCAGATTTTATTTCCTTGTAAGCACAAGCGATGCCTCGGAGCCTGTCAGCTCGTCAGTGTAGAAAATGGTAAGGGTGTTACCTGAAAGACTGCATTTTGCTGCTTCATCGGAGGCGGAATCGGCTTTTAAAAGCACAAGACTTTCACCGTCGAAGAAAAAGCTGTCTGCGGTAGGATAATGGGAAACGGAGCAATCACTGCCAAGGGCGAAAAACAGGGTATCTCCATTGTACCACAAACCGAAAATATTCTCGTCCGATGTGCCTTTTTCGGGCAAGCCTGTACCGGCAGGAACACCCTCGGCAGAGCGGTAGTAATATCTTCGGGCGGTAAAATAACTGCCGATGTCGGAAGCTATCCGCAGTATTTCGCCGTCGGTGTAAAAGCTGACGGTGACTCTCTCTCCCGAGGCACTTTCCCATGTTATGGTGTCCTCTTCCACGGTGTAGGGAGAAGAATAGAAGCTTGTGCCTGTTACGGTGCCGTTTTCGAGGAAACTCCTGTAGGGAGCGCCGCTGTAAGTGTACCAGTCGCCGATGAGAAGCTGTGAGGGGGGCTTTGCCTCTTCCTTTTTGTCACAGCCTGTAACGGCAAGGACACTCAGCGAGATTGCAATAACCAGTAAAACAGAAAATATTCTTTTCATATTTATTCTCCGGTTCCGCATGATAAGCGGAGATTCACATTATTGGAATTATAGAACGATAGATAGTTATAAGTCAAGAAAACAATCTTGTTTTTCTCAATGACAGAATGAGCACCGTACCGAGCACGAAGACCACAATAAGCTCACCTGTACCCACTGCCAGAGCACAGTAAAGAAAAGTGCCTGCGCCAAAGAACATTGTCAGCTCCGCGCCCACTATCAGTGCATTGAAAAGCACAGGCGACAGCAGGGAGAGAGTGGGTATCTGTCCTATCTTTGCAGTGTTCCTCAGAAGCCTTGTGCAAACGGAAGCCAGCAGAGTGGCGGCCGTTCCGAAAAGTATATCCACAGGGAGCGTTACGCCCATGCTCATGCCGATTATGTTCGACAGCAGACAGCCGACTGTAAGTCCCGGCACTGCCGCAGATGTAAAAATGGGCATGACGGTCAGCGCTTCAGACACACGAAGCTGCACAGGCCCGAAGGAAAGGGGCGCAAAGCAGAGAGTGAGCACTGCGTAAAGTGCGGCAATAACCGCACCCTCGGTCAGAAAACGGACGGTGTTGTTTCTTTTTTTCATTTTTGATTCTTCTTCCGTAGTTTTGTTTATTTATACAGTCAGGATTTTGCGAACTGACTGTTTTTGACGGGAGGCTGATAGCCTCCCCTGCTTTTTGGGATTCCTCTTCAGTGGGTGCCAAGGGGGCATGGCACTTTGCAATATCTTCCCATACTCGAAGAGGCTGTTTCTTGTCCCCCTCTGACGAGGGGGATGTCGGCAAGTTCGCTTTTGCGAACTTGGGGACAGGGGGAGAGAAAATGGCCGAAAACGAAAAAATGTTAAATCTCTCCCACCGAGTTCATCGTCAGATGAACTCTACTCCCATCATCAGAGGGAGGCAAGAGAGAGGTTTCAGGCGCTGCAAGAAGTTACTGTCTTGTTTGCGTTACTCCTTCATAGCCTCTCGGGAACGTGAGATGAGTACCTCCTGAGCATTGACTATGCCGTCGGGACGCTCGGAATAGGGCACTTCCTCCTCCAGTCCGAAATCGAAAATAGAATATTCCGAAGGCTTTCTTGGAATGAAATCATCAAGAGTCCTGTATTTTCCGCCGTCGGCAAGTATCCTTGCCTTCACGGTGTCAGTCCAGTAAAGCTCAGTTTCCTCGATAACACGGTCACGCACACTCTCGTCGAGCAGGGGGAACAGAAGCTCAACACGCCTTGAAAGGTTGCGTGTCATAAGGTCGGCACTGCCGAGATAGACCTTGCGCTCACTGCCCTTGCCGAAGATGTAAACTCTCGTATGCTCAAGGTGTCTGCCGACTATGGAACGCACCTCGATATTGCCTGCGGCTTCCTTACTGGTCGGATCAAGGCAGCATATACCGCGAACCAGCAGGCGGATCTTCACTCCCGCCTGCGCAGCGAGATAAAGGCGGTCGATGACATCGGGGTCGGAAAGAGAATTCATCTTGCCGTAGAACTCACCACCCTCGCCGTTTTTCGCCTTTTCGATCTCCTTTTCCAGAAGCTCATAAACAGTGCTTCTCATGGAGTGGGGAGCCATTACAAGATATTTGAGCTCAGGCTTGCGGAAGAAGCCTGTAATACTGTTGAAAAATGCGGTTGCATCGTTTCCGAGGGCTTCATCGCTCGTGAGCAGACCGTAGTCAGTATACATCTTTGCAGTGGAGTCATTATAGTTGCCCGTACCCAGATGCAGATACTGGCGCACTCCCTCTTCCTCACGGCGGACAACGAGGGTTATCTTGCTGTGGGTCTTTAAGTCCTCAACGCCGTAAACCACATTTACGCCCTTTTTCTTGAGCTCCTCGCCGTAGGTGATGTTGTTCTCCTCGTCAAAGCGGGCCTTCAGCTCAACCAGTGCCGTTACCTGCTTGCCGTTTTCCGCCGCAGTCTCAAGGGCCTTTATGATGGGGCTGTTATGGGAAACGCGGTAAAGAGTCTGCTTTATGGCGATGACGTTGGGGTCCTCTGCCGCCTGATTCAAGAACCTGACAACAGGCTCGAAGGAATCGAACGGGTGGTGGAGAAGGATATCCCCTTTCTTTATCTCTTCGAAAATATCTGCATCTGCATCCCTTAAGCGAAGGGGCATATTGGGGGTATACGGCTCATATTTAAGAGCATCAAAGCCGCCGAGACCGTACATTTCCTTCATAAGGAAGGTCAGGGAGATAGGTCCGCAGGATTCATAAACGTCCTTTTTCTCAAGGCCGAAGGCCTTTGTAAAGAACTTTGTAAGCTTGCTGTCACAGCCGCGCTCCATTTCAAGGCGTATGACTGCGCCCTTCTTGCGCTTTTTAAGGGATTTCTTGATTTCAGCCAGCAGGTCTTCAGCCTCTTCCTCGTTTATATCAAGGTCGCCGTTTCTGGTGATGCGGTATGGAGCGCAGGAAAGAACGCGGAAGCCTGCGAACAGCTTGCCGATGCTGAGCTTTATAACGTCCTCAATCGGAATATAGGTGTGCTGTCTGATGCGGAAAAGCCTCGGGAAGTTGGAAGGCACCTGTACAGTTGCAAATGCCTCCTCTTCGTCTGCATCCTCCACCATTACAGCAATATTCAGAGCCTTGTTTCCAATAAAGGGGAAGGGGTGGCTCTTATCGATTGCAAGGGGAGTGAGCACAGGATAAAGTGCAGTATCAAAAAAGCTCTCGCAGTATGACTTCTGGTCTTCGTTGAGCTGATAGGCGCGGAGAATTTTTATATCATGTGTCTCAAGCTCGGGGAGAATATCTTCGATATATGTGTCGTACAGGTCAACAGTCATTTTCTTCACTCGCTTGGCGATGGAAGAAAGCTGCTGCTTTGCAGACATTCCGCCGGGGTCGGTGGTATTGCCCTTTGCGTTGAGCTGGTCGCGCAGTGATGCCACACGCACCATGAAAAATTCGTCGAGATTCGAGCATACTATGCTCATGAAGTTCATGCGCTCAAACAGGGGATTACCCATATCCCTTGCCTGCATCAGGACACGCTGATTGAATTCAAGCCACGAAAGCTCACGGTTTATAAAGTTTGATTCAGAAAAGACGGCAGTACCCATACCATTCCCTCCGATGTAATTATTATCAAATTATAGTATATCAAATACGACTTGCTTTGTTAAGTGCTTTTGCAAAATTTCTGACTTGCCTGCAAATAAATGGAATAATATCCGTATTCTGCATAAATACTCACGCTGTCATATTTGACAAAAGTGCGTAAATTTGATATACTTTGCTCTACGATGCATAAAATAAATTTTTCGTGCATTGCTGAAAGGAGAAAATGTCAAATGACCGGTGACGCGGACAGTAGCCGCCTCAACCCCAATGCGGCCGCAGTGAACACATTCTTTGGAGAGGAGTGTGAGGCGCTGTGATAGGCAGTATTGTATTACTTATAATATTGACCCTTGTCAATGCATTCTTTGCAATGAGCGAAATAGCGATAATCACTCTCAACGATGCAAAGGTCGAAGCCATGGCAGAGAAAGGACACAAGGGTGCAAAGAAGATAATAAAGCTTACCAAGGATTCGAGCGGATTCTTAGCCACCATTCAGGTCGGCGTAACGCTGGCAGGATTTCTGTCCTCTGCATCAGCAGCAACCGCATTTACAGATAAGCTCAGCGGTGTGCTGGGCAATCTCAGCTTCATTTCCGAAAGCCTTGCAACCACACTTTCAACTGTTATTATCACAGTTATCCTGTCATATTTCAGCCTTGTTTTCGGTGAACTCGTCCCGAAAAAGATAGGTATGGCAAAGGCTGAGGCTATTTCCTTCAGGGTAGCCGGCGTGCTGCTCTGCGTAAAGGCAGGCACAAAGCCCTTTGTATGGCTGCTTACGAAATCCACCAATGCCGTGACCCGTCTTTTCGGCATCAACCCCAATGTTGATGAGCGCACCGTTACTGCCGAGGAAATCCTCATGATGGTGGACGTTGGCGGAGAAAAGGGCGTTATAGAAGAAAACGAGCGAGATATGATAGCCAACATATTTGACTTCGGCGATACCACCGCCAGCGAAGTCATGACACACCGCACCGAGGTTGTGGCTGTTGAAAACACCGCTACTATCGATGAGCTGGTGGCCATGACCGTTGAGTCGGGACGTTCGAGAATCCCTCTCTTCGAGGAGGATATCGACACTATCCTCGGTATCATCTACGTAAAGGACCTGCTCCAGTACGTAGGCAAGGAAGAGGTTGCCGATTTCAAGCTTACCGATTTTATGCGCGATGCTTACTATATCCCCGAGGCAAAGAACCTTTCCGAGCTCTTTGAGGAAATGACCTCGAAGAAGATACAGATGGCTGTTGTTGTCGATGAATACGGCGGCACAGCAGGTATCGTCACAATGGAAGATATCCTCGAATCAATTGTCGGCAATATCCAGGACGAATACGACAACGAGGAAGAAGAGTACTCTTAGGTCGGCGACAACACCTACACCGTTGACGGCACTATGCCTATCGATGAGGTTTCTGACCTTATCGATATCGAGCTGCCCGAGGGCGACTACGACACCCTGGCAGGCCTTATCGTCAGCGAGCTTGGATACATCCCCAAAAAGAACGACCACCCCACTGTCACTCTCGGCAGAGTCAGCATGACGGTCGAGCAGGTTGAGGAGAGAAGAATCTCCCGAGTGCTCATCGTTATTACTCCCGAAGAGGAGAGCGAGGAAAAAGAATAAAATCAAAGCCGTTGGCCAAAAGGCCAACGGCTTTCAGTCTGTTAAAATAGTTTTTTAAAGCCTCCCTCTGACGAGGGAGGTGGCATGGCATAGCCATGACGGAGGGAGAGATTTGCCTCAATTGCACAACCGTATGACTATGGACTGCACTTCATTCACTTAAGTTAACCTTTGGCGAACTTGTTTACAGCCTTATTTCCATTTCGATAAGTCCCCAACTCTCCCCTGCCATCTCAACCTCGCATTCTGAGCCTTCGATTGCAGTAAAGCCTGCCTTTTCGTAACACCGAATGGCGGCAGGGTTATTGAGGAAAACTCCCAGAGACACTCGCTCAGCACGAAGAAAGTCCCTGCAGTAGGCGATGGCAAGCTTCAGCATCTCACCGCCTAAGTTCTGCCCTCTGCGAGCTGAGTCAACAGTGATAAATCCCAGCCTTGCGTCTTTTAATTCTTCATCTAAAAATCTTATGATGAGATGGCCTGCCGCGCCCTGCTCATCATAAGCGGTAAATGGCATGGCAGTGCCGTTTTTCTCTTCCTCTGCGTAGTATTCGATAAGCCTTTCGCCGCTTAACGGAAACTCTCCGAATCTACCTGCGCTCCATTTATAGAACGATAGACTGTCATTAAACCATGATACTATTTTCTCCGCGTCTGTACATCTGAACGGACGTAATCTCAGCATTATTTAATCTCCTTTGATTGCTTTCTGTACTGCTCTTACTGATTCAACAGCGGAAAGCACAACCACCTTGTCCCCTGCCAGTATCTGTGTGCCGCCTCGGGGGATTATGGTCTCCCTGCCTCGGATAATGGACACAATAAGAGAGGAACGGGGCAGCTCCACATTCACTATCGCCTTGCTGCAGACAGGGGATTCTCTGTCGATGACATACTCGTAAATGCCCGCCTCGCCGTGGTTGAGGGTGGCGACAAGATATGCGCCGGCAGAATCAGCTTCCTGCTCAATGACTCGTGTGATTATCTCAGAGGCGCACAGCACAAAATCAATGCCAAGGCGCTTGAGTACCTCAACATTGCTGGGGTTGTTTGAACGTGCGATAGTTTTGGATACGTTGAAGGTGCGCTTTGCAAGCTGACAGGCGATAAGGTTGTCCTCATCACGTCCTGTAACGGCAATAAACACGTCGGCTTTTTCGGTCTGTGCATGCCGCAGGCATTCGATCTCCGTTGCATTGCCGAAAACCACAGGCTCGTCAAGGAGCGTACTGATATCTGTGGCACGTTCCATGGAAATTTCAATAAGGCTTACCTCATGCCCTCTGCCAAGCATGGTTTTTGTAAGATAATAGCCCAAATCTCCGCCGCCAGCGATAACTATCTTCATATCGGATCATCTCCGCTCGGTTTTTCTTTATATTATATACCCACGGGTATAGAGTGTCAAATTGTTCCTCCCCTTGATACATTTGCATCTTTATGCTAAAATATCCCCAGTTTTGAAACGGAGAGATACTTATGAAGATTGGAAATACCGAGCTTGCAGGCAAGGTGATATTAGCTCCCATGGCAGGAGTAGCAGACAGAGCCTTCCGCGAGCTGTGCGTTGGCTACGGTGCGGCGTGGTGCGTCAGCGAGATGGTGTCGGGCAAGGGAATCACCATGCACGACAGAAAGTCCGCCGCTCTTATGCAGATATCAGAAAAGGAACGCCCCATGGCAATACAGCTTTTCGGCGATGACCCTCTTATCGTTGCGGCATCTGTTGAAAAGGCGCTGGAGAGCAATCCCGAGGCAATCGACATCAACATGGGCTGCCCTGCACCGAAAATAAGCGGCAACGGCGGCGGCAGTGCGCTGATGAAAAATCCCGAGCTGTGCGGCAGAATGGTCGCAGAGGTGGTCAGAGCGGCCGGAGATGTGCCTGTAACTGTAAAAATCCGTAAGGGCTGGGACGAAAACTGCTTGACGGCCGTTGAGGTCGCAAAGAGGGTAGAGGCCGCAGGTGCGGCGGCGATAGCCGTTCACGGCAGGACAAGGGCCCAGATGTACGCCCCTCCCGTAGATCTTAATGTAATAAAAGAGGTTAAAAATACAGTCAGTATACCAGTTATCGGCAACGGAGACGTAAATTCCGCCATGGACGCAGTGCATATGCTGGAGGAAACAGGCTGCGACGCTGTAATGGTGGGCAGAGGCGCACTGGGTGCGCCGTGGATATTCATGCAGATAAACGCGTGGCTCAACGATTGCCGTGTTATCGACACTCCGCCCCTTATGGAGCGCATGAGGGTGATGAACAACCACATCATAAAGCTCTGCGAGTATAAGGGCGAGAGGGTCGGCATGAAGGAAGCGAGAAAGCACACCGCATGGTATATGACAGGCCTTGCAGGAGCGGCGTCCCTTCGCAAGATGTGCGGCTCTCTCGAAAAGCTCTCCGATATGGCATCACTTACCGAAGCAGTGCTTACAAAAGACGCAGAAAAGAGGAAAACAGACTCCCTTTAAAAGGGAGTCTGTTTTTTCGTAGGGGAGGATATTGTCCTCCCGTTCTGTTTGGATTTTGTCACTGCGGGAGGCTGATAGCCTCTCCTACAGGCAGCGGACGACCGATGGTCGCCCCTACAAAATAATCGTCATCCTGCCGATGAGTCTTTTTCCCTGTTTCTTATGCTCAGCGGAATTGCCGCGGCGAGCATGGCATTGCCGATCACTATCTCAGCAAGAGGGAATGCGATTCCCAGCGCAAATACAGTTACCTTCATATTTTCAAGTATAATGGCAAGGAATATAAAGCCCACTGCAAATATTATCTGTCCCCATGCGCGCATATTTCCTCTGGCGGTGGCGGCTATCCAGAAGTAGATTGCAATAAGCAGGAAAAGCGCACCGATGATTTTGCCGATAACTGCCTCGGAGGCCATTTCAAGCAAATCCTCGGACAGGCCGTAGTAGTAAGCAAGCTCATCTTTTATGCTGTTTCCCCAAACAAGAGCGACAACGCCGTAGAGCGCCAGTGCGCCGAGACCGGGGAAAACAAACAGCGGATAACGGAACTTTTTCATCAGAACGCAGTAAACAGTGATAAGAAGCAGCATCGCTGCGGAAACACTGATAATCCCTGCAGCCACCACATCTGCCGTGGAATTTGCAACCATTGCGTTTGTTCCAAGCATTGAAACATAAACTGTGGAAACTGTGTTTTTAAGCCTCAGCGCAATGCTGAGAAGGGGCAGAAGAGTCATGAGAGAAGCTGTGCTTCGCAGCATCTTCTGACAGAGTGCAGAGCCCTCAGGCTCGTTTCTTTTTGCCTTTATCATTATAATAAAGGAAGGGATAATCAGTGCCGCTGTGCTGAAGGCGGCGACGATACAGCGTATAATGAACGCAGGCTCACCCCGTATTATTTTTACGGCTGTCTCAATGGTCTCTGCCTCGAATACGTATACCGAAACCAGAAGCTGAGGACATACAGACATGGCTATTGCCATGAAAAATGCGTAGCAGACTGCCGCAAGCCCTGCAATGCCGCCTGCGAGAGCAGCTTTGTAAGCACCCTTTTTATTCATCAGCAGTGCCAGTGCCGCCACTGCCATAATAAGCCCTGCAACAGAATAGACAGTATAGTCAATATAACTTAATACATTTAACAGAACAGAAAATGCGGCGGCGGTATTGGTCGGGGTACCGTATTCGCCTGCCATGAGCCTTTTAAGCATTATGCTCGTATTTCCCATAATGCCGCTGCCGATTGAGGGCAGGAAAATCAGCAGGAGAGAGGCGAGAGCATAGAGTATGCCAACAAGACGGCTGCGGTTTGCACCCGATGTCTTTGCTTCGGCAGTGCAGCCACAGCTCGGACAGAATTTTGTTCCTTCAGGCAACTGCGCATTGCATTGTGTACAATTCATATTTATCACCTTTCCGATGTATATCGGTATTAATTATACATCACCTGTGTATAATCGTCAATAATCTGTGAAAGCATTGAAAAGGCGGAATCTGTGGTGTATAATCGGTCATGTGAGCAAACGAAAAGGTGGGCAGTCATGGCTTATCAGGTATTCATTTCTTTCAAGAACGAGTGGGAAGGCAAACCCACAAGAGACAGCGAAATTGCACATGAATTGTATACCGAGCTGAAAAAACACGGCATTGAGGTGTTTTTCAGCAACGAAGAGATTCAGCGAAAGGGCCGTCCCGATTACGGCAGGCTTATCGACGATGCTCTGGAAGAGGCAAAGATGCTTATACTTGTTGGCACCAGGGCAGACTTTGTTAAATCCCGTTGGGTCGAATATGAATGGGATCTGTTCAACAACGAAATCTGCAGCGGACGCAAGGACGGAAAAATTATAACTGTCCTTGAGGGAATGGACGTAGGTGCGCTGCCCATTTGTCTGCGCCGCTGGCAATCTTACGGCAGCAGCGTATCAGATATTGCAAATGCCGCAAAAATGGCTGTAAATGCACTGAACTCCCTGTCTGATATCTCAGCCGCAGAAGGCGGTAAGGACACAGAGGAGACTGTAAAAGAGCTTCTTATGGAGGCGACAGACTGTTTCTTGGGTCTGGGCAATAAAAAACAGGACTTACTCCGTGCATTCAACCTATGGAAGAAAGCCGCCGAACTTGGAAATTCCATTGCTCAGTACAGTCTCGGCTGCTGCTATCTTCACGGCTGGGGAACCGAGACAGACAAAGAACAGGCAAAACACTGGCTCCTTCTTTCCGCCGCACAAGGTAATAAGGATGCGGAAAAGGAGCTTGCCACTCTTGGCTGACAGCACTCACTTACAACCTTGCCCATAATCTTCTCTTATCCGGCAAGGGCTTTTGTCAATGTATACAAACGTGAATAAATATTCAGAAATCACTTGAATATTTGCATAAACGGTGTATAATCACGTATGTAATAAAATTTCCTAACGAAAGGATATGTTAACAATGGGCGACATCAAGAAAGTAGTACTGGCTTACTCCGGCGGTCTCGACACCTCCATCATTATTCCCTGGCTGAAAGAAAACTATGACAACTGCGAAGTTGTTGCAGTATCCGCCGACGTCGGACAGGGCACTGAGCTCGATGGTCTTGAGGAAAAGGCTATAAAGACCGGCGCTTCCAAGCTTTATATCGAGGACCTTAACAAGGAATTTGTTGAGGATTATATCTTCCCCACCATGAAGGCAGGCGCAATTTACGAAGGCAAGTATCTCCTCGGCACCTCCTTTGCACGTCCCATCATCGCAAAGAGAATCGTTGAGATCGCTCTTCAGGAAGGCGCTGACGCTATCTGCCACGGCTGCACCGGCAAGGGCAACGATCAGGTTCGTTTCGAGCTTGCTATCAAGCACTTCGCTCCCAACATGAAGATCATCGCTCCCTGGAGAATCTGGGACATCAAGAGCCGCGACGAAGAGATCGACTACGCAGAGGCACACAACATTCCTCTGAAGATAAACCGCGAAACCAGCTACTCCAAGGATAAGAACCTGTGGCACCTCTCCCACGAGGGCCTCGACCTTGAGGACCCTGCAAATGCACCCAAGTACGATGAAATTCTCGAGCTTGGCGTAACTCCTCAGGCAGCTCCCGACAAGGGAACCGAGGTCACCATCAGCTTCGAGAAGGGCAACCCTGTTGCTGTAAACGGCGAAAAGATGGGCGCAGTTGAGCTCCTGACAAAGCTTAATGAGCTTGGCGGTGCTAACGGTATCGGTATCATCGACATGGTCGAGAATCGTCTTGTCGGTATGAAGAGCCGCGGTGTTTATGAGACTCCGGGCGGTGCTATCCTCTATCATGCACACGCAAAGCTTGAGGAACTCTGCCTCGACCGCGACACCCAGCACTACAAGCAGATGGTAGCTCTCAAGTATTCTGAGCTTGTCTACTTCGGTCAGTGGTTCACTCCGCTCCGTGAGGCTCTCGATGCATTCGTCGAAAGCACTCAGCAGACCGTTACAGGCGATGTCAAGGTTATGCTCTACAAGGGCAACATCATCGACATGGGTATGACCAGTCCCTATTCTCTCTACGATGAGGATATCGCAACCTTCGCAGAGGATGAGGTCTACGATCAGATGGATTCTCAGGGCTTCATCAACCTCTTCGGTCTTCCCATCAAGGTCAAGGCCATGAAGGACGGCAAATAATATTATTCAGCAAATTGCAGGGAACGGCTTTGCCGCTCCCTGTTTTGTTTTTTTGAGTAAAAACCCATTGATTTAACAGGAAAAAAATTATATACTAAATGAATAAAGAGGGTGATGTTACGAACATAAACGAACTTATCGAAAATGCGTCAGATTACTTCAGGTCAGGCATAAGCAAATCCTTTGAAATCAAACACGGCGAGAGCAGTGTTATGGTTTCTGCACCGCACAGTGTCGAACAGATCCGTAACGGCGAGGTAAAGTGCAGCGAAGCAAAAGCAGGTGCACTGGCTATAGTGCTGAGCCGCCTGACAGGCTGTCATGCCATATACAAAACACGCAACATGAACGACGACGCCAACTACGATGAGGTCAGCATTTACAGGGATGTTCTTGCGCAGCACATAAAACAGCATAATATCAAAGCCCTTATCGACCTGCACCAGATGGCCGCTGCAAGAGAACAGATGGTGTGTATAGGCACAGGCTTTGAAAAAAACATTATGGGTCGGACAGATTTTGTTTCGCAGGCAGTCTGCGTCTTTGAGTCCCAAGGGATATCCCCTGTCTGCATTGATACTCCCTTTGCTGCCTCCTACCCTTTTACAGTATCTTCTGATATTTCATTCCGATGCGAAATCCCCTGCCTGCAGATAGAAATCAATTCGGCACTTCTTTACAGAGAGTCGGAAAAATACTGTGCAGATAAGGTGTACAACGCCCTTTGCGACATTCTTTCATGGGCAGATAAAAGCTTATAGAAAAGAGGAGAAATTATGAAAAAGCAATTTTTCAGCAAAGAACT
>JAZSNZ010000186.1:0-5107 GCA_045536645.1 Acutalibacteraceae bacterium | reverse complement strand
TCCTGAAATGACTGCAGGCGTCATGCGCTGCGCCATCGAGCATGGCTTAACAGGCGACAGGTATTACCTCGGCGAAGTGCTGAAGGTTATCCGCTCCCTTGCAGAGCAGAACACCACAATGATAATTGTTACCCACGAAATGGCTTTTGCACGCGATGTGGCAGACAGGGTCATTTTCATGGACGAGGGTGTTATTGTTGAGCAGGGTCCTGCACAGCAGGTTATCGAAAATCCTCAGAACGAGCGCACAAAGCATTTCCTTTCCCGTTACAACGAGAATTGATTTATCAGCGGCAGAACAATCTGCCGCTGATTTTTTATTCTGTGTAAATTTCGCAGATCCAAAATCGGCAGCAAAACGAACGACGGCATGCTTATGAAAAGACGTTCTGGAAGATAGACAGAAAGCTGAAAAAAGCAAAAAATTCCATCTGACATATTGACATTCATCAATGTATCCCATATAATACATATAGACGTTTATCTATGGGTGGTGAGTGCATATGGACGAAAAGAGCGTTGCCAGAATTTTTAAAGCATTGTGCGATGAAAACAGGATCCGCATTTTAAGAATTCTGCAGTCAGGAGAAAAATGTGCATGCAGGCTGCTTGAGGCCTTGAACGTAACCCAGCCTACCCTCTCCCATCACATGAAGATTCTCTGTGATTCGGGTATTGTGTCAGGCAGGAAGGAAGGCAAATGGATGTACTATTCCATTTCCGCGGAGGGTGCGAATATTGCTGTGAATCTCTTAATTGAGCTGACTGCTATTGATGGACTTTGCGAAAACATGTCGTGCTGCGAGAGGTAAAGACAGGTCAGAATTTCTCGCCACGACTTGTTTAAACATCTATACATAGACATATTTCAATGTAACTATATATCAAAGGAGGCTTAAGATTGTTTTTATGGCAGTTATAAAAGATATATGGGGCTTCATTCAGGAGGAAATTCTCGGCATGAACTGGCTGAGCAGGCTTATCAGCTCACTTCTCAATGCCTGCGGCCTGGACACAGCAGGCAGGCTTGGCAGCAGTGTTCAGTTCTTTCTTTTTGATATTATCAAAATCATGGTTCTGCTCTGCGTATTGGTATTTTTTATTTCCTTTATTCAGAGCTATTTTCCGCCCGAACGAACCAAAAAGCTGCTCGGTCGCTTTCACGGTCTTGGTGCAAACTGCATTGCCGCTCTTCTGGGAACTGTCACTCCGTTCTGCTCCTGCTCTTCTATCCCTTTGTTTATCGGATTTACAAGCGCAGGACTGCCCCTCGGCGTGACCTTCTCCTTCCTTATTTCCTCCCCTATGGTCGACCTTGGAAGTCTCGTGATTCTGATGAGCGTTTTTGGCTGGAAGGCGGCGGTGGTTTATGTGCTTGCAGGATTGATTATCGCTGTGACAGGCGGTACGCTCATTGAAAAGCTCCATCTTGAAAACCAGATTGAGGATTATATTCTTAAAGGAAAGTCCATCGACATACAGCAGAAAAAACTGCATCTCAAGGCTCGTATCAAGTATTCATTTGAGCAGGTCATTTCCACTGCTAAAAAGGCATTCCCATATGTGCTCGCAGGTGTTGGTATCGGTGCGATAATTCACAACTGGATACCTGCTGACTTTATCGTGAATATCCTCGGCGGCAACAACCCGTTCGGTGTCATTCTTGCCGCTGTTGCTGGGATACCGATGTATGCTGATATTTTCGGCACTGTACCTGTTGCTGAAGCGCTGTTTGACAAAGGGGCTCTGCTGGGTGTTGTTCTATCATTCATGATGGGCGTTACAACGCTGTCACTGCCGTCGCTCATCATGCTTCGCAAGGCGATCAAGCCTAAGCTGCTTGCTCTGTTCACTGCGATCTGTACCCTCGGCATCATTATCGTAGGTTATATATTTAATTTTATAGAACCATTTATTATTTAGAAAGTGAGTGAAACATATGACACACATTGAAAAAGCAGTAGATTTATTTTCTCAGGGTTTCCTTTGCTCTCCTGCCGTACTGGCGGCCTTTTCCGATGAGCTCGGTCTGCCCGAAAAGCAGGCACTCAGACTTGGAGCCTGTTTTGGAAGCGGTATGTGCAAGGGCGAAGTCTGCGGAGCCTGCACAGGCGCACTTATGGCTCTGGGTCTGAAATTCGGTCAGTGTGAAAAGGACGATCTTGAAAGCAGGAAGAAGTCAAATATGCTCACCGTCAGATTCCTTGATATGTTCAAGGCTGAAAACGGCTCATATATCTGTAATGAGCTTTTAGGCTGTGACATCACAACTGAGGAAGGCGTAAAATACGCAAGAGAGCACGGACTGTTCACTGAGTTCTGCCCTAAAATGGTGGCATCAGCCGCTAAGATCACAGAGCTTCTGCTGGCTGAGTGCAATTAATTTTTTTCTTAAACTTAAAAGAGCTGACAGAAAATCTGTCAGCTCTTTTTTCAAAGCAGTGAAAAATGCTTCCTGCTGCTTTCTATTATTCCTTCAGAACGAAGCTTGCTTATTTCTGCGGATAGGCCACTTCTGTCCACCTCCAGATAATCTGCCAGTTCCTGCCTGTCAAATGGTATGTCAAAGCTGCTGCTCCCTGCCTTTTTAGCCTGAAACATAAGATATGTCATCAGCTTTTCTCTTGTGGAACGCTTTGATGTAATTTCTATCTTCTGATGGAACATAATATTCTTGGTGGCAAGGTTTTTCATAAGATTGAAAATCAGCTGCTGATGAAAGCCGCAGTTATTCGAGCAGGTGTGAAGTATATGACTGCTGTCTATAAGCATTACCTCGCTCTGCTCATTGGCGGTTATGGTTATGGGCATGGATTTTACCTCTGCACAGGCGAATGACTCCCCAAATGTCTCCGCAGGCTCAACATTCGACACTATGCTCCTGTTGCCGTAATAATCAGTACGGCTTATCTGCGCCGACCCCGACAGCATGATGCCTATATATTTTGCAGGAATGCCCTCTGCCATGATGGTGTATTTTTTATCAAATACTGCTCTCTTTGCCCCCAGACATTCGAGCATTCTGAGCAGGTCTTCGTCCTCTATGCCATAAAAAAGGGGGCATTCTTTTATTACGTTTAAATATTTTTTCATTATTTTCTCCGTTTGTTGAAATTTCAACATAAATATTTTCTCCATTATATTACAATACAGTCAGAAAAACAAGGAGGCACCAAATATGAAAATAGCATTCTTTGATACAAAGCCCTATGACAGACCTTCCTTTGAGAAGTATGGCAAGGAGCATGATATAAAGTTCAAATTCTATGAGACAAAGCTCAATGAAGATACCGTTGACCTTGCAAGAGGCTCGGACGGTGTGTGTGCATTTGTAAATGATACTGTGGACGCGGCTGTCATCGACCGACTTCATGAGATGGGCGTAAATATCCTTGCACTCAGATGCGCAGGCTTCAACAATGTTGATATGAAGCACGCTTACGGCAAACTTCACGTTCTGCGAGTGCCTGCCTATTCCCCCTACGCCGTTGCAGAGCACACCATGGCACTGCTTCTGACCTCTATACGCCGTATCCACAAGGCATATATCCGCTCGAGAGATTTTAATTTCAGTCTCGCAGGCTTTACCGGCTTTGACCTTCACGGCAAGACTGTAGGTGTTATCGGCACCGGTAAGATAGGTCGGGTCTTCATTGATATCTGCCGAGGCTTCGGTATGAAGGTTTTAGCTTACGACAAGTTCCCTGCCGAAGGACTCGACAACGGCGACACGATCAGATATGTTGAGCTCCCCGAGCTTTTTGAGAAAAGCGATATCATCTCACTCCACTGCCCTCTGACTGATGAGACGAGGCACATGATAAATTCAGACACACTTGAAAAATGCAAGCGAGGAGTTGTTATACTCAACACTTCCCGAGGTGCTTTAGTCGATGCCGAAGCTCTGCTTGAGGGTATAAAGTCCCGTAAGGTAGGGGCTGCCTGCCTTGACGTTTACGAGGAAGAGGCCGACCTGTTCTTTGAGGATAACTCAGGTCACATAATGGAGGACGATACACTGGCAAGGCTTATCTCCATGCCCAATGTAATAGTCACTTCCCATCAGGCTTTCCTGACAGAAGAGGCTCTCCAAAATATAGCCGAGACTACGGTAAATAATCTTGTGGAATTTGCGGAAACCAACCACTGCCCCAATGAGCTGTGCTATCGATGCGGTGTGGCTGAGGATTGCAAGGACGGCAAATGCTTTTAAATTACGGAGGATAAAAATATGGTCAGAAAGATAATCAGAATAGACGAAGACAAATGCAACGGCTGCGGCGCCTGCGCTGCGGCCTGCCACGAGGGCGCCATCGAGATGGTAAACGGCAAGGCACGGCTGACAAGAGAAGACTACTGCGACGGACTTGGCGACTGTCTCCCTGCCTGCCCCACTGACGCAATATCCTTTGAGGAACGTGAGGCCCCTGCCTACGATGAGGCAGCAGTACTCAAAGCAAAGATGAATAAGATGAGCAATGTAAAGCTGCCCTGCGGCTGTCCCGGAACAAACTCAAAGGTAATCAAACGCGATAGCAGTACACCTGTAAGGACTGCCGCTGCAGCAAGCCAGCTTTCCCAGTGGCCCTGCCAGATAAAGCTGGTGCCTGTAAACGCTCCCTACTTTGAGGACGCCAACCTGCTCATTGCCGCTGACTGCACAGCCTTTGCCTACGGCAATTTCCACAGCGATTTTATCCGCAATCACATCACTCTCATCGGCTGTCCCAAGCTCGACGAGGGGGATTATGCCGAAAAGCTTACCGCTATTATTGCAAACAACAACATAAAGAGTGTAAAGATTGTACGTATGGAAGTTCCCTGCTGCGGAGGAATTGAAAACGCTGTAAAGCGCGCCCTTCAGGCAAGCGGTAAATTTATTCCCTGGCAGGTGGTAACAATTTCCACCGACGGCAAAGTTCTTGATTGAAAATGCAGAAAAACATTGCTATAATATAAGGTAAGATAGTAAATTAAAAGAGGTGTACAAATCATGAAGATAACAAATGATATAAAATATATCGGTGTCAATGACCATAAGATCGACCTGTTTGAGAGACAGTACATAGTCCCCAACGGAATGGCATATAATTCATATGCTATTCTC
>JAZSNZ010000368.1:0-17928 GCA_045536645.1 Acutalibacteraceae bacterium | reverse complement strand
GATAGGATAGAGTGTTTTGTTGTGGGTCATCATGGAGGTCATGGAAAGCACCATGCCGAAGCAGTGGAACATGGGAACCTGTATCATCATGCGGTCAGCAGTGGACAGATCCATTCTGTCGCCGATGGTCTTGCCGTTGTTTACGATATTGCGGTGGGTCAGCATAACGCCCTTGGGGAAGCCCGTGGTACCTGAGGTGTACTGCATGTTGCAGACGTCGTCGGGCTTGACGAGGGACGCTCTTCTGCGAACCTCCTCACGGGGTACAAGAGAGGAACGGGAGATCATCTGATCCCATGTCAGACAGCCCTGCATGGAAAAGCCCACAGTTACAACATTGCGAAGGAAGGGGAGATTCTTTGAGTAAAGAGGCTCGCCGGGAGTAAGGCTTTCAAGCTCGGGGCAGAGCTCTCTGTTAATCTCCTTATAATTAATGTCCTTGCAGTCCTCGATCATAACAAGGGTGTGGGTATCAGACTGCTTTAAAAGATACTCGATTTCATGAATCTTGTAAGCGGTGTTGACTGTAACGAGTACAGCGCCGATTTTTGTTGTTGCCCAGAAGGTGATGTACCAGGAAGGGACGTTTGTTGCCCATACGGCAACGTGGTCACCTGCCTTTACACCCAGAGAGATAAGTGCAGCGGCACACTCGTCAACGTCACGTCTGAACTGCTTGTAGGTTCTTGTGTAATCGAGGGTGGGATATTTGAAAGCATACTGGTCGGGATAGTTTTCCACCATGGTATCGAGCACATCGGAGAATGTTGCCTCAATAACGTCATATTTTTTCCAGACAAAGGTGCCTGTTTTTGCTCTGTTGTAGTATGCCTTGTCAAAGCCCTTTTTCTCTCTCTTCAATGAGGAGATGTAATTTGCAAAATGAGTCAGAACGATGTCGGCATCATTTATCTCTTCGTTCCACGCAGCGCAGATAAAGCCTTCGTAATTAAGGGAGGAAAGAGCGCCCAGCAGTTTTTCAACAGGAAGCTCACCTTCGCCGATGAGAACAGTTCTGTCCTCCTTCATATCGCCCAGACGGACGTACTTTATATATGCGCCGAGAGTTTTGATGGTGGTCTCAGCGGTCTCGCCTGCGCCGAAATAGGTGCCTCGCACATTCCATGAAACGCCGATGGCGGCAGAAGAAAAGTAGTTGATTATATCGATAACGACCTCTGTGTTTGCAAGGTAGCCCACAGTTTCAAGCAGAATGCCCACGTCGCTCTTCTCTGCGAGTCTGACAGCCTTTTCAAGCTTTTCGCCCAGTACATCAAAAGAGGTCTCGTTCTCGACTCTTACTATAACATTGGCAACGCCTGCATTGGCGGCCATGTCAACATACTTTGCAATAGTATCAGCTGATGCCTCGGCAGAATCGAGAGACGCAGGATAGCTCAGTGCCGATACAGACAGATTGCGATTTATGAGCTTTCTCTTAGAGTCTGCGGTGCGGTCACGGCGAAGAATACTGTCGTGATGGGCGGTTCGTTCTTTTATTGCGTCGTATATCTCAAAACCGTCAAAGCAGTAATCATAGGCATAGCGGCAGGTATCGAGGAAGGAGGCGCGTTTTACATTTTTGGTAGAAAAAACGATTTTCATCTTATTCCTCCTCAAAGACTATCTTGTTCATTGCGTTTATATATGCCCTGATGCTTGCAGCGACGATATCGGTGGAAATGCCGTTGCCTGAATAAAGCTTTCCGTTGTTGCGAAGTCTTACAAGAGCGGATCCCAGAGCTTCCTTGCCCTCGGTAACGGACTGAACCTGGAAGTCATCGAGCTCATAGTGATAGCCTATGCACTGCTCGATTGCACGGAAAGCGGAATCAACAGGACCCTCGCCTGTGGCAACGCCGCACATGGTCTCACCGCTGCAGGTAAGCGTAACCTGGGACATGGAGCCTGTTACGTTGCTGCTTGAGGTGGTGTAGCTTTCAAGGTGATATGTGGAGGGTGCCTGCATTGCGTAGCTTGCGATAAGTGCCTCCAGCTCCTTTGCGCTGACAGCATCCTTCTTTTCGCAGACGTGCATGAGTGCCTTGTGTACGTTTCCGCAATCAGAATCGGAAAGGTCATAACCGAGAATCTGAGCAGCCTGTGCTACCTGAGCGATAGTACTGTCGGAATCGAGCAGAATCTTCTTCTTTTCGCTGACGGTGCTTTCGGTTTCATAAGCCTCGTGGTTTATGCTGTCGAGCATATCGTCGATACTTGCGTGAATCCTTGTGTTGTTGAGATTTGTTTCAGCACCCAGCTGGGCAGAGCATACGCTTACAGCATCGCAGAGTCTGCCTGTCTGGAGAATATCCTTGCCTGCCATGGCACACTTGAGACCGTCAGCGCCCTTTCTGACAGCTGCAACAGCAGAGGCCACAGCCATGCTGATACGGTCGGAAACCTGAACATAAACGGGTACATTGACCGCTGCCTTTATCTTTTCTGTAAGAGCGGCAATCTCTTCGGGGAGAGAAATGCCTGCATCGTCGCAGATTGTGATGACAGAGGCACCGTTTTCTGCGGCGGCGGAGACTGCGGCAATGAGGAAATCCTCGTCTGCTCTTGTAGCGTCAAGGGCAGAAAACTCAACATCATCGCAAAGCTCACGGGCAGTCTTTACAAGCTCTGCAATTCTGGTAATCATTTTGTCGGACTTTATATGATATGTATATTCCATCTGAACGGTGGAGGTGGGTACCTCAATCTGCAGACGGGTTTTTTTAGCATCCTTGATGCATTCCCATGCGTTCTGCACGTCCTCCGCGGTGAAACCTGCAGGAATTGCCACAACGGCATTCTGAACATTTTTTGCAATGGTCTTATATATAATAGTATCCTCACGAAGGTTCTTTACAGGGGCAAGCTCAACTGCATCAGCACCGATAGCATCGGCACAGGAGGCAACGGCTGTTTTTTCACGGAAAAGAAGGGCAGTATCGCGATCCTGAGAAAGCTTTTTGAGAGTGATGTCTGTGATGTTGATTTTCTTCATTGTGAAAACCCCTTTCGGATTTGAGTTAATATTATTTTGCATAATATATGATATTCAGTCAACAAAAAAACGTCTCCGTCTCCTTGTCAGTTCAAAGAGACGAAAACGTTAAAAATCTTAACCTTCCGCGGTACCACTCTTTTTCATCCTTGCGGATGCCCTCAGATGCAAACACATCTTTACTCTGTTACGGGAGTTCCCGTCTGCCCCTACATATAAAAGTTCACGGCAGCCACTCCGCGGCGAGTTCGGCAAGCCTTCCCCAATGCCTCGCACCATCCGGCATCTCTCTTAAGGCAGAAGCACCTGCATACTATTCCGCATCACAGTGTTTGTTTTTATTTGTAAAATGTTTTTACCACATTAACTTTTGTTTGTCAAGATATTTTTTGAAGTTTTTCATATTTCCCTTACGATGGCAGTGAACGCAAGGGAAATATGAAGCAGGAAATTACTTTTTGAGTATTCTCATGGCATTGAGTACAGCGATAAGGGCAACGCCCACATCGCCGAAGACTGCTTCCCACATTCCTGCGATGCCTATGGCACCGAGGATGAGGAATACGCCCTTGATACCCAGCGCGATGACGATATTCTGAATGACTATCCGCTTGGTGCTTTTTGCAACGTCAATGGCCGCTGCTATCTTTGAAGGTTCATCGGTCATGAGCACAACGTCCGCTGCTTCTATTGCGGCATCAGAGCCGAGACCGCCCATGGCGATGCCGATATCCGCGCGTGCAAGGACGGGAGCATCGTTGATGCCGTCGCCAACGAAGGCAAGCTTCTTATTTGACGGCTTGTTTTTATCAAGCATTTCAAGCTTTTCTACCTTGCCGTCGGGAAGCAGCTCTGCGTAGTATTCATCCAAGCCGAGCTCTTTTGCAACTGCACTGCCTATCTTTTCATCGTCTCCCGTGAGCATGACAGTCTTTTCGATTCCCATGTTTTTCAGAGCGGCCACAGCATTTCTGCTGTCTTCCTTTATCTCGTCCGAAATGAGGATACAGCCTGCAAAACTGCCGTCAACAGCTGCATATACCTTGGTGCCGGCCTCATTGCAGGGAATATAGCCGATATTCTCCCTGTCCATCAGCTTTGCGCTGCCTGCAAGAATCCGTCTGCCATCAGAGACAACACTGATGCCGTGACCGGGAATTTCCTGATAATCGCTGAGGGAGGATTTATCAATGTCCTTGCTATAAGCTGAAAGCACAGATTTTGCAATGGGGTGATTTGAATAGCTTTCCGCCATGGCGGCGTATTCGAGCACCTGCTCTTTGGTAAAGCCCTCGGCAGGGATAATGCCGGTTACCTTGAAAACGCCTTTGGTAAGAGTGCCTGTCTTGTCGAAAACCACAACATCCACGTTGTTGAGCGCTTCGAGGTAGTTGCTGCCCTTGACCAGAACACCGCGCTTTGATGCAGCGCCGATTCCGCCGAAGAATGTAAGGGGAATGGAAATAACCAGCGCACAGGGACAGGAAATAACAAGGAATACAAAGCCTCTGCGTATCCAGTCGACCCAGCCGCCGCCCAGAATCAGCGGCGGTACAACAGCCAGAATGGCGGCTAAAATGACCACCATGGGAGTATACCAACGGGCAAAGGTGGTAATGAAGTTTTCCGTAGGTGCCTTTCGTGAGGAGGCATTTTCCACCATGTCGATGATTTTTGCCGCGGTGGATTCGCCGAAAGCCTTTGTGACCCTGACACTGAGCACACCGCTCTGATTGATACAGCCTGAAAGCACCTCACTGCCTGCCCTGACAGTCCTCGGTACAGATTCGCCTGTAAGTGCATTTGTATCAAGCATTGATTCACCCTCGATGACAATGCCGTCAAGAGGGATCTTTTCGCCCGGCTTTACAACTATGGTTTCACCGACAGAAACATCTTCAGGCGATACAGTGACAGTCTCGCCGTTTCTCAGCACAGCGGCACTGTCGGGGCGGATATCCATAAGGTCAGATATGGACTTTCTGGAACGCCTTACAGCAAGATTCTGGAAGAACTCGCCCACCTGATAGAACAGCATGACGGCCACTGCCTCGGGGTATTCGCCGATGACAAATGCGCCTACGGTGGAAATGGTCATAAGGAAATTCTCGTCAAAAACACGTCCTCGGATTATGTTTTTTACTGCTTTCAGCACAACATCTGCACCGAGAATGATGTAAGCAATGATTAAAAGCGCAAGCTTTCCGTAGAAGGGAAGACCGATAAGGGAGGGCAGGATAAGCCCTGCGGCGTAGATGACAGCACCGACAGCAAAGCGTATAAGTGCATTGCGAGTGCTGTTGTCCTTCTTTTCTTCTGCTTTTTCCGTGAGCCTGCTCTGCTCCAGCACCTCGACATCAGGCTCGTGGTCATGTACTATCTCGCATACCATCTCATAGAGAAAGTCGGAAGAAACCTTGCTGTATTCCACCGTCAGTGTCTGATTCATGAGGTTTATATTGGCAGAAGATACATAATCGAGAAAGGCGATATCAACTTCTATCTTTGCAGCACAGTTAGGGCAGTCGAGGTCTTTGAGAATATAGGTCTTTGTGTTTTCCTCGCTCAGCTCCGTGATATCAGCCCTGTGCCCGTAACTGCGCACGGTCTTGCTGATAAGCCAGCCGATGGTGTCCTCGATGGACGGGTCGATATCGAGGGTCAAAGTCTGATTTACGAGGTTATAAACAGAGGAGTTTACTCCCTCTGCATTGCCTATATCCTTTTCAATTCCTGCCGAGCAGTACGGGCAGTCAAGTCCCTTGAGGAGAAATCTTTTCTTCATGACTATACCTCCGAATAATTTTCTTAGTTGCTCAATCATTCAACTAAGAAAACAAAAAATAAATATTTACTCGTGCAGATGCTCAAAACCCATGTCGATTATTTCCTTAACGTGATCATCGGAAAGGGAATAGAAGATGACCTGAGCCTCTCTGCGGCTTTTTACGAGATTTGCAAGGCGCAGAGCCTTGAGCTGGTGGGAAACTGCAGATTTTGTAACTCCCAGCAGCACGGCAATATCACAAACGCACATCTCGTTCTGTTCCAGGGCGTGAAGTATGCGCACTCTTGTCGGGTCGCCGAAGAGCTTGAACAGCATGGCAAGCTTTGCGTAATCCTCCTCGGGGAGCATCCTGCTTTTTGTATCGTTGAGGACCTCCTGATGGATAACATCGCAGTCACAGGAGTAGTTCTGATTCGGCATATTTCACACCTCCGATTTATTAGTTGAGCAATTGTTCAACTAATATTAGCACGGCGTTTATAATTTGTCAACAGGTAAAGCGGAAAATATTTCAAACTGTCAGTTTTTGCTGTCAAGCCCGTGTTGTAAACCGCCGTCAGATGTGCTATCATTAAAGAAATAAGCATAACAGGAGAACCGTTTATGAAAATAATCCATCTCTCCGATCTGCACATTGGAAAACGTGTCAACGAATTTTCCATGATAGAGGATCAGGAATATATACTTACAAAGATAATCAATATAATTGACGAAGAAAAGCCGCAGGCGGTCATCATCGCAGGTGACGTGTACGATAAATCCGTACCCTCTGCCGAGGCGGTGACCCTTTTTGACGACTTCCTTGTAAGGCTTGCAAAGAGACAGCTCAAGGTCTTTGTTATAAGCGGAAACCACGATTCCGCCGAAAGAATAGCCTTCGGCGGCAGACTGATAAGCGGCAGCGGAATACATCTGTCCCCTGTGTACGACGGCGGCATTGAGGCCGTTACTCTGACAGACGAATACGGCGAGGCGGATTTCTTCATGCTCCCCTTTGTAAAGCCTGCTCATGTACGCAGATATTTCCCCGATGAGGAGATAAATTCCTACACAGATGCAATACGAACTGTAATATCAAATATGAATATTACAGAATCGAAGCGAAATGTGCTTATAACACACCAGTTTGTAACAGGAGCACAGCGCTCCGATTCGGAAGATGTTTCCGTCGGCGGTACTGACAACGTGGACGTTTCTGTTTTCGAACCCTTTGATTATGTGGCACTCGGTCATATACACGGCCCACAGAGCATAGGCAGAGAAACCGTGCGCTACTGCGGAACGCCCCTTAAATATTCCTTCTCCGAAAAGAACCATGAAAAGTCCGTTACGATAGTGGAGCTCAAGGAAAAGGGAATCACGGAAATCAGAACAGTGCCCCTTATCCCTCGTCATGATATGAGAGAGATCAAAGGCACCTATGACGAGCTGACATTGAAAGCCAACTACGAGGGCACGGACACAGAGGACTATATGCACATAATTCTCACCGACGAAGAGGACGTGCCTGATGCCATGGCACGGCTTCGAGCGGTGTACCCAAATGTGATGAAGCTCGATTATGACAACACAAGAACACGCACAGCCTCCCACATAGAGGGTGCGGAGAATGTGGAGAGAAAGTCGGAGATAGAACTGCTGAGCGAGTTTTACGAAAAGCAGAACGGACAGCCCATGAGCGAGGAACAACTTAAATTCTCCGCAGATTTATTTGAAAAGATAAAGGAGGGCATGAGATGAGACCGATAAAGCTTACGGTGTCAGCCTTCGGCCCCTATGCAAAGCGCCATGAGATAGACCTGTCGAAGCTGGGCGAAAAGGGACTTTACCTTATAACAGGCGATACGGGAGCAGGCAAGACCACAATATTCGATGCCATAACCTATGCCCTTTACGGCGAACCCAGCGGAGAAAACAGAGAAGTGTCAATGCTCAGGTCAAAGTACGCCGATGAGGACACCCCGACTCTCGTTGAGCTGACCTTTGCCTACGCAGGCAAAGAATACACCATAAAGCGCAACCCTGAGTATATGCGAAAAAAGAAGAGCGGCGAGGGGTATACAAGCCAGAGCGCGGCAGTGGAGCTGACTTATCCCGACGGCAGAGTGGAGACCCAGACCAAAACAGTCAGAAAATGCGTTGAGGATATACTGGGTGTTACAAGAGAGCAGTTCTGCCAGATAGCCATGATAGCACAGGGGGACTTTTTAAAGCTCCTCCTTGCAAAAACAGAAGAGAGGCAGAAGATATTCCGTGAAATATTCAAAACGAGCATTTACAGGACATTTCAGGAAAAGATCAAGGCCGAGGCATCCATCATCGACAAGGAGCGCACAAACGCCAGAAACAGCGTTTCCCAGTATATAGGCGGTATGCTCTGCGACGAGGATAATGCCCTTAGCATAGATGCAAACAAGGCAAAGAACGGCGAAATGCTGACCGAAAATGTAGTGTCACTTCTTGAAAAGCTGACAGATGAAGACAGGAAGCTTTCAGAAGAGCTTAAAAATCAGACCTCACAGCTTGATAAAAAGCTCGACGCACTTACGACTGTCATAACGAAAGCACAGGAGCAGAAAAAGGCACAGAACGAGCTTGCGCTGGCAAAGGCAGAGCTTTCGGAAAATGAGCCGAAACTCGATAAGCTGAAAGCTGTTCTGCAAAGCGAAAAAGAAAAAATGAAAGAGGCAGAGAAGCTTTCAAGAGAGATACTGCAGATAGAATCCGAAATGCCTCTCTATGATGAAGCGGAGGAGAAAGGCAGAGCCATAGAGGAAATAAAAAAGCAGATTGCCGCCGATAAACAGAGCTGTGACAGGGGAGTAAAACTTCTCGATGAGCTCAGAGGTCAGACAGAGGCATTGAAAGAGACGAGAAAGGCTCTTGAAAACGCAGGTGAGCAGAGGGCACAGCTGGAGAGCGAAAGGGAAAAGGTGCAGCTGAAGATAGCATCGGCAGATGAGCTTTGCGCAGACCTTGCAGAGCTTAAAAAACTGTGCGACAGCTACCGCATAGCAAAGGACAGATACACAAAGGCCTCTCAGAAAGCGGAAGAAGCGCTTTGTGATGCACTGAGCAAACGCCGTGCTTTCAATAACGAACAGGCAGGCATCATGGCAGAAAACCTCGCAGAGGGCGAGCCATGCCCTGTATGCGGCTCGGTGTCTCACCCGAATAAGGCGGTCAAATCACAGAGCGCCCCGACTCAGGCGCAGGTCGAAAGCGCAGAGGAAAATGCCCGGAAGGCACAGCAGGCAGCCAATAGCGAAAGCTCCAGAGCATCGGAAATACGAGGAAATGTGACCATTTCTGAAACGGCGGTGAAAAAGAAGATAGCAGAGCTTCTGGGCGAATGCGAAATGATTGACGCGGTAAAGTGCACGCAGGAGCTTATTGCTCGAATGCAGGTGCAGGAAGCAAAGCTCAGCGAGCAGATAAAGGCAGAGGAACTGAAGGTAAAGAAAAAAGCAGACCTTGACGTTATCGTGCCGCAGAAGGAGCAGGAGCTTGCAAAGGGAACAGAAGAGCTGTCTGCCATTAAGGAAAGGATATCCTCGCTTTCTGCAAAGCACTTGGAGATGACGAAACAGCTCGAGGAGCTTTCAAAGAAGCTGAAATTTGAAAGCAGGGAACATGCGAAAAAAGCCATAATGGAACGCGCCGTCAGAGCCAGAGAGATCGTAAAAATCATTGAGGAGCTGGAGAAGAGATACTCAGAGCACGACAAGACCATTGCACAGCTTCGTGCAAATATAGAGCAGTTAGAACGCCTGCTGTCGGGGGCAGAGAGTATAGACGAAGAAGAAAAGCTCAGGGAAAAAGCCGAGCTGACAGTAAAGCGGGCAGAGCTTTCGGAAAGGACAGAAAAGGTTGCCCACAGGTTTTCCACCAATGAAACGGTGCTTAGAAACGTGCTTCGCAAGGCTCATGAGCTGACAGAGCTTGACAGGAAGTGGACTTGGGTCAATGCCCTTTCCAATACTGCAAACGGCAATATCAGCGGCAAGGAAAAGATAATGCTGGAGACATACATTCAGATGACCTATTTTGATCGCATATTAAGGAGAGCAAATGTGCATCTGATGAAGATGTCGGGCGGCAAGTATGACTTAAAACGCCGTCAGGAAGCGGAAAATCTGAGAAGCCAGAGCGGACTTGAGCTTGATGTTACCGACCATTACAACGGCAGTACCCGAAGTGTAAAGTCCCTGTCGGGCGGTGAGTCCTTTATTGCTTCGCTCTCTCTCGCTCTCGGTTTGTCTGAAGAGATACAGGCGTCAGCAGGTGGAATACGCCTCGATTCAATGTTTGTTGATGAGGGCTTCGGTTCTCTTGACGAGGAAACCCTTCAGCAGGCAATGCGTGCTCTGCACAGCCTGACAGAGGGCAGCCGCCTTGTGGGTATAATATCCCATGTCTCCGAGCTCAGACGGGAAATCGACAGACAGGTAGTCGTCAGAAAAGAAAAAAGCGGCGGCAGCACGGTAACTATTGTCGTTTAACGAAACACAATTCCGGCTCCCTCTGACGAGGGAGCTGTCACCGAAGGTGACTGAGGGAGAGAAATATCTATAATAAATTACATAAAAGAGGAACAGCCTACGAGCTGTTCCTCTTTTATCATATCTTCTTTTTTTCATGCCTGCGTTTATAGTCGGCAAGCTTTATTTTATCCTTTACCTCAAGGTCATTTTCTCCCGAAAGGGATTCGAGATGGTGGGTAAATTCATGGAGAATGGTCGCCCGTATAACCGAGCGCAGAGCGTCCTCGGAAATGTCACCGTATACCTTCATAAAGGAGCCGTAGTAGAGCAGTATATGTCTGCCCATCATGCGGTTGTAGGTGTATTCTCCCATGACGTAGAGCGGTTGGGAGGGAACACTGTCGGTGTGATTTTTCACTCTGTCAACTATGACTATACCGCCGTTGAGGTGCTGAAAAAATTCTTCGGGCACGTCGGAAACAGCTTCCTCCGCCAGTTCTTCAAATCGGTCAAGTGTTACCATGCCATCGCTCCTTTCGCTCTGTATGAATATAGTATAGCAGAAAGAAATAATTTTTCAATGAGAACAGAGAGTGTGCGATAAAATGGAATATCCTTCGGATACGAAAAAAACTCTTACTTATTACCTCTTACTTTTTACCTTCCAAAAATCGGCATTCAGTATTTGGTGAAGAGTGAACAGGCAATAATTAATAAGTAAAAATCGGCAGGCTTCTGACGAAACCTGCCGATTTTTGGTGATCCACCGGGGAATCGAACCCCGGACACCTTGATTAAAAGTCAAGTGCTCTGCCGGCTGAGCTAGTGGATCAAGTGTTGGCTGGGATGGCTGGACTCGAACCAGCGAATGCCAGAGTCAAAGTCTGGTGCCTTACCGCTTGGCTACACCCCAGTATCCCATGAGTTTATAAAATAGCGCGACAGCAAGTTCTGCCGCGCTTATTTTTAAAATGGGGTGAGATGTCGGAGTCGAACCGACGACCTCCAGGGCCACAACCTGGCACTCTAACCAACTGAGCTAATCCCACCATATGGCGCGCCAACAGGGACTCGAACCCCGGGCCTACTGCTTAGAAGGCAGTTGCTCTATCCAACTGAGCTATTGGCGCAAAGTATACCCTTGCGGGTATGGAGCGGATGATGGGAATCGAACCCACACGACCAGCTTGGAAGGCTGGAGTTCTACCACTAAACTACATCCGCGCAACAAAGCGATATGAATTTTAGCATGCTTTGAAGAATTTGTCAAGCGAAATTGGCGTTTCTGCGGAAAATTATTTTATGAGCAGGAGATAGACGAAGCAGAAAGTGGAAACAGCGGCAATGAGCATGGAAAATACACCCAGCGCAATAAAAGCCGTGCCTTGATTTTTTGATATCTTTTCCTCTCGAAGAGCGGTCACAGAGAATACTGTCCCCGAAATGGCAGAATAAATACCCACAGCAGGTATAACGGACAGAACAAATCCAAACGCGACAATCGGACTGCTGAACATTTCAGCCTGCCTGCAAAGAGCAGGAACAGCGGGAACAAGGGCAAAAACAACCGAGAAAACTCCGCAGAGAGCAGCGAGACCAATATAGTCTGCAGTCTCTGCCAGAGGAGAAGCGATAAGGGCAGAGATGCAGAGAGCAAGGAAAATCCATGCGGCAAAATCGGTATAGCGATAAATTATGGATGTCTCGGTTTCCTTTGAGCAACGATTGAATGTGCAGGGAAGGATAAAACGCATAATTATTACCGTACCTGCCATTATGCCCAGAATGGGGAAAGCGGCATTCTGCAGGGAGTTGAGAGTGAGCTCAACAAGACCGCCAAATGCAAAATTTCTGTAAACCGTGAAAATTACAATGCATACAGCAAGAACTGAAGCCGATAAACCCGAAAACAGGGCGATTTTCTTGTTCATACAGGTTCCTCCAATAGGTCAATAGTCAAAGGCGTTTTTACATACGCCGGCCGTAGTCATTTCGGTCATTGTCGTCACGACGGCCCATGAGGCTTGCAAGAATCACAATAAAAGCCACAGCAAGCACGCCTAAAAGAGCATAGGCGGCGTACTGTATCCACTCGGTGCCGAAGGAAGTTGTATAACCGCTGTCCTCGGGGCTGCTCTGCACATCAATGGGCGCGAAGGAACCTGTGGGAACGGTGGTTTCCGATGTGGTTGTAGTGGAAGCAGGTGTGGTAGTGGTTACGGAAGGGTCAGTCTGAACGGGTGCGGTGATATCAGCGGAAGAGGTGACAGTGGTGACTGCCTCAAAGGTGCTCCATGCATCGTACCCTGTGATGGGGGGCAGATTTTTTGTGCTGAAGGAGGCATTTGCCGAAGAAGCGATAAACTGAGAATCTATGCCGTTTGGAGCGACTATCTGAAGCCAGTGCCCGGAGGGATCCGAGGCAAGGAGCATATATTCTCCGTCGTCGAGGGTGCCGAGCTTTTCACCGCCTATGGAAGAATAGACAGACGCACCGAAGGAAGAGACAAAAACAGTTTCATAGACGCATTGACGGCTGTTTTCGCCGCCGTAGGCAGGGGAACCCACATAAAGAATCTTTCCGTTTCCGTCATCACGCAGGCCTGTTTTTCTTGAATAGGTCTGCTTTCTGACTGCGTTGGAGGTGTTTCCCTCCACAGTGACAATTTCGTTATCGGAAACACCAACAACGATCCCTGCGTGGTCTTCGATTCCGTCGCCGTAGTTCATGTCGATAAATGCGATATCGCCTACCCTTATATTTTCGCACCGTGAAAGAGGAAGGCTTTCAAAGGGCTGGAGGGAGGCCTTTGCCCATTCGGTCTTGTATATGATGCTCTCATTGACACCTGCCTGACGGGCGCACCACCAGACAAAAACAGAACACCATGAATCTCCTTCAAGGCCAAAATTTTTGCCGTATTCTGTAAAATTGTTCTTACCCGAGGAACCTCCGCCCAGATCGGCAGCAGACTTTCCCTCATGGTAGCCAACCTGGGACATGGCAACAGCGGCAATATCCTCACGGAAATTACCGGTCAGATTGATTGACAGCAGATCGATGTAGTAATTGCTTGCCCTGTAGCTGTCGGAATGATCAAAAACGGAGGCAAGAGCATCTGCGCCAAGCTGCGGCACAGAAAGGAAAAGAATACACAGCACAAGCAGTGTGGACAATATTCTTTTCATTGCATAACCTCCGTTTTGATTATTTATTGAGAGTCGGAAGGAGAAACATCAGAAGCGGATGCTTCCGATGTTGGGGTGTCTGCTGAAGAATCTCCCTCAGAAAGATCGAGATTTTCAATAAGGTCAAATGAAAAGCCGTTTTCCTCGGCGTAGGTTGCCCAGATGCCCTCGGCCACTCCGAAGAAGGTGAGAACCTTCGAACAGTTCATAAATGCGTTCTTACCAACATCAAGAAGTGTTTCGGGCGCGGAAACTATAAGAAGTGAGGTGCAGCTTCTGAAACACATCTCACCGATACTTGTCACAGAGGAGGGGATAATGAGCGTGCTTATATCGGTGCAGCCGTAGAAGGCACAGTTATCGAGCTTTTCTATTCCCTCGCAGAGCTTTAAGTCGGAAATGGACACACAGTCAGTAAATGCCCACTGTCCAACGGTTTTTACAGTGCCGGGTATTTCAAGCTCAGTCAATGAGGAACAGCCGGAAAACGCCCATTCTGCGATGGTTTCAAGAGAAGAGGACAGACGCAGAGAGCGAAGCTCTGTGCTGCCCGAGCACATGCCCCAGCCGATCTCTGTTATGCTGTCGGGCAGATAAAGGTCTGTTATTGAGCAGTTTGAAAAAGCATTCTGACCTATATATGTGTAGCTGTCGGGAATTTTAACGGAAATGACAGGACTTTCGGTAAAGGCGTTTGCCTCGATTCTCGTGCAGGGCTTGCCGTTGTAGGAAGCAGGGAGAGTCAGCTGAAGCTCTGCGCCGTTATATTTCATGACAGCGCAGTAGGTGTTGCCCTCGAAAATTTCAAAATCAGCATATCTGACGGAATCGGGCATGGTATCCTCTGTGTATACAGGCTCGTCCTCTTTTTCCTCATCCACTCTCGGGGGAGTATGCTCGATCAGCTCTTCCGCAGAGCCTATTTTAAAAAGGTCTCCGATGGAGGCTCCGCCTATCTTGAGCGTCAGAATATCCTTGGGAAGAAAGCCGCTGTCAAAATAAGCGGTGCAGAAGGCGCAGACGATAATAAGAATCACAGAGAGCATAGAGAGTATATACTTATGAGCTTTTTTCTCCTTTATCGGCTTTGCAGGTCCCGGCTCAAATTCCTCGTAATCCACGTAATCCTCATGGGCTGGTGCTCTGCCCATGACAGGCTGAGGCGGTACAGGGGAATCGTCAAAATCATCGTAACCATCAAAGCCGTCGACAGAAGCCTCTGCGGCATAGGAAGTGTCAAAGTTGTCAAAATCGTCAAAGCCGTCATCGAAAGCGTTGTTCCGATATGGTGCATTGCTGTACGGCATCGGCAGTCATTCCTTTGCAAAAATTTACGTTTAGTAAATTATATACCCATTTGAAATCAAGTCAAGCGGCATAATGTTAACATATATCAATATTCATAATCTATGCACACACGGGTCTCCATGACGGAGTGTATGTACTTGCCGAATGCAACGTGAGTCGGGTGTACCTTGTATTCCTTCAGTGCGTTCATGTCCTCAAAATCGCAGACGAGAGCAAGCTCGTAGTTGTCAGCGGCGGCATCGGGGCGGTTTACGCCGTACTGGAATGCGGAAAGAGTGGGAATCTCTTCCTTGAAATGGGAAAGACGCTCGCAGGCATCCGCGATGTTTTCCTCCATTGTGCGGCCAATGGCGTTTTCAAGCATTCTGAACATAACGATGTGCTTTATCATAGGTGTATCATCCTTCTCTGAAAAATTAAGCCTTATGATTATACATTATAATCATGCTCGAATCAATAGACAAAAGATGTGCCATAATGATGAAAAACTAAAAAGATTGCAGTTTTGTAATATATGTGGTAAAATACAAAAAGGCATTCGAAAAAAGACATGTGCCGACCTTCCTTTTTTAAGAACAGAAAGGGTGACAACCTTTGATAAAAAAGCTTAAATTAAGTGCATTTGAGGGCGCTATACGAACAGGCGGCTTCTTTGGCTGGTACCTGACAGTAATGTTCCTGTGCCAGAGCAACGCAGGCAGCGCGGACCTGCTGGAGTCGGTCAATCAGACCTTCCTGCTGTCGGGAGCTATAACTGCCGCTGTGATACTGCTCGTAATGATATTCATCGATTTTGAGGGTATTCTGGCGGACAAGTATCTGCGCTGGATTCCTGGTCTGTTCATGGCAGAGAGCGGTATTGCCCTGTGCCTGTCAGAAGCTCGCACCATGACCCTGTTTGCGGCCATCGCAGGAGTATCGGCAGGTATCGGCGCGCTGGCGATGATATCGAGTCTGCTTCGCGTAAAGGTCAGCCAGAGGATTTTTTCTGTCGGTGCAGGCCTTGCCGTGGGCGGAATAATCCGTGTTGTGGGAAATCTCATAATTGACCTCTGGGGCGGCAACGCAAGCTCCGCAGGAGAGATTGCGGTATCTGTGCTTATAGGTCTTATAGCCGCAGTCACAGTGCATACAGCAGGCTTTTCGAAAGAACCCAAGCCCCTTATCGCCCGAGCAGAGGCAAAGCCTGCGGAGATATTACGCAAGATACCTGCTGTCTATTTCTGGGTATTCGCTCTGGGCTGTGCATTCATGTTCTGCTTCTGCGCTCTGGAAGAGAGATGCAGTGATGCAATAACACTCAACCTTGCATTCAGCAACAAGTACTATAACGAGATAGCATACATAGCCTTTGCGCTGGTAGCGGTTCTGGCGGTGTTTATCGTAAAGCCCCATGCGCTGGCATCCCTCTTTGCCGCAGGCGCTGCACTGGCGGCCTGCTCGGCACTGCTGCTGGGACTTCGCAGTCCCACCCAGGCAGAGGCAGTGATAATCACTGTGCTGTGCTTTGCGGCCTTTGCCTGCTATAAGATGTGCATGTACCTGATTGTAGTAACATTCTCCCTTGACAGACCTCATCCGCTTTTCTACGCCCTCTTCGGCTACGGTGTAATAACCTCTGCTGAGTGGCTTGGCAGAGTGGTCAGAGAGCACGTTGAGGGCGATGTTTACCGTTCGGTGGTAGCAGTTCTGCTGGTGCTTATTCCCGTAGGTGCGTTCTTTATTTCAAGAGCCATGCGCTACAGCGGATTTTCCCAGGAACAGCTTGAAAAACGCCACAGAATCAGACAGCTTATTACACGAATCAGTGCGGAAAAGGAGCTGTCAGACAGAGAGAAGACCATGCTCAATCTGGCTGTTCTCGACGGCTACAGTGCAGATATGATGCCCGATAAGCTTGGCATATCCAGAAACACCGTAAAGACTCAGCTTCGTGCTCTTACCGCAAAATTTGAGGCTTCATCTCTTGATGAAATAACCGAGAATCTTTATAAGATGATTGACGAAGAGGAAGAACAGCTGAGAATCGAGGCAGAGCAGAAGGCGGAGGAAAAGAGTGTCCTCGCAGCCCTTGCGGCACAGGACGCAGCGGCGGAAGAAAAGTTCGAACGTGGTGACGAACCCGAGGCAGAGGAAACGCCCGAAGAGAAAGAAACAGAAGAAAAAGCAGAGGAGAAGGCAGAAGAAAAGCAGGAAGAAAAGCCTGCGGAAATTGTTCAGTCTCCCGTTATAGACCTGTCTGAGCTTGACAAAAAGGACGAGCCACAGGAACAGAGCGAGCCCGAAGCCGAGGAGAAAACAGAAGAAAAGGCAGAGGAAGAAGTCATAGCGGAGACAGAGGAAGCAGCCGAAGAAGCTACAGAGGAAAACACGCAGGAAACCTCGCAGGAGACCGCTGAAAAGCCTAAGAAGCTGCTTGATAAGGATGCAATAAGAGTTATCCGCCAAAAGGGCAGCAAGGCAGAAAAGAAAGAGAAAAAGCCTGAGACGGAAGCGGAAAAAACCGAAGAAAAAACAGATGACGTGACCGAAAAGGACAGACTTGATGACCTGATTTCGGAAATGGACGACGAAGACTGATGAAAAACCACCGCACCGACAATCGGTGCGGTGGTTCCTTTCTCTTTTTCATTCATTGACAAGATGGGAAAAGTGACATATAATTTTAATCGGTTAATTATAGGTAAATCCGTACCCGAACTTCCGATAAATCATCGAATAATGAAAAGGGGAGAATAAAATGGCAAAGGACAGATACGAAAGAGCCCCATATTTTACATATGACCAGATGATGCACCGCAGGCACGAGATACAGACTCAGTCTCCGTGGCTGGAGGATTACGAGCTTGACGCACTGCTCGCCGACGAGGGCTATAATATTTCAGAGAAGGCCCCGGAGGGATATGTGTTCTCTGCCGGCGAAGAGGAAAGCGGCATTGACTATATAGGCGAGAGAACAGAGGGGGATGACGCACCACTTGAGGTAAAAGAGCACAATGAAGTGCGTTTTGATCCCTATGCTGCATACTTTGAGCAGATGGATGTCGACAGTGAGATACTGGAAGACAAGACAGAAGCTCCTGTGGACGTTGTCACTGCCATAAGGCAGGAAGAGAAACAGGAAAAGCCGCCTGTGCAGAGCAACGAGGAAAGTCGGAGGCCAA
>JAZSNZ010000243.1:0-2691 GCA_045536645.1 Acutalibacteraceae bacterium | reverse complement strand
AACCATACCGACCATCAGAAGGGCTGTGTGTTAGCCGCTGCGGTAACTCTTGATGCAATTGCAGTTGCAGCACCCAATGGCACAAACATCGTAAAAATAGACTCCGCAGGCTATCCGCCCTTTGAGGTTGATATCAGCAATCTGACCCCAACTCCCACAGGAGATGTAAAGCCATATGATGTAGTAAGAGGTATTGCTGATGCAATAAGCAAAAAGGGATACGAGCCGAAGGGATTTACAGCCTGTATCGAATCTCAGGTGCCGGGTGGTTCGGGACTTTCCTCTTCTGCATGTTTTGAGGTGCTTATAGCCACAATATTCAATGATATCTGCTGCGGCGGAGAGCTTACCGCCCTTGACATGGCACTTGCGGGAAAGCATGCAGAAAATGTATTTTCCGGAAAACCCAGCGGCCTGCTTGATCAGGCGACCATAGCCTTCGGCGGTCTCGTGTCCATGGATTTCTCCCTTGATGAGCCTGTGCTCGATTCCATTGAATATAATTTTGAGTCAAACGGCTACATGCTGTGCGTGATCAATACAGGCGGCAGCCATGCCGATCTGTCCGAGGATTACGCATCTATCCCCGTGGATATGAAAAAGGTTGCCGCATATTTTAACAGAGAAGTGCTCAGCGAAGTCGATGAGGATGATTTCTGGTGGCAGATAGACAAACTTAAAAACGAGGTCGGTGGCCGTGCTGTTATTCGTGCCGTGCATTTCTTTGATGAAACCGTAAGAGCCATCGAACAGGCAGAGGCATTGAGAAATGACGAGATACACAGATTTCTCGAGCTTGTAAATGAATCGGGACGTTCCTCGGAAAACTGCCTGCAGAATATAAATCCCTCAAAGAACGACGAGCGCAATGTTGCCATCGCTCTTGAGTTTGCACGCAGAAGTCTTGACGGTCTCGGTGCGTACAGAGTACATGGGGGAGGCTTTGCAGGCACCATACAGGCATACGTTCCTCTCGATATGTACGAATCCTTCGAGGCAAGCATGGAAATGATATTCGGCGAAGGCTGTTGTCATAAGCTCAAGGTAAGACCTGTCGGCGGAATAAAATTTGATATCTGAAAAATAAGCCGCTTGGTATATACCAAGCGGCTTTGCTGTTTCTGTCAGTTTGTGTTTTCTGAGATAAGCTTATCAAGAGCTACAGCCTGAGAGATGATAAGGTCTTCATAGGAACCCATAGTCTCTGTGTCCCTGGTAACGAGGAGAGAGGGGAATCTGGCACCGTATTCCGATAAATCCGTGCCCAGCACCACGAAAGTCTCAAGCAGGATCTTATCCTGCTCAGAGAGATCTTCGGTGGGGTAATTTTTCGCACCGTAGGTCCATGCACGTATGTTGTTAAGTGTCCTTGAGAATTTCTCGTCTGCAGCAAGGCGGTAAACAGAGGAATAATCAGACAGCTCGGTCTTGAGTGCGCTCAGCTCGGAAATAAGCTTGGCTGCATCCATCAGTCTTCCTTCAGCCAAACTGCGGAAATCCTCAGATGCAACAACGGACCACTGATCGTATACTACACCGTTTTTTTCGGGCACGATATAATTAAGAACAGCCTCGCTGTACTCGGGAAGCTCCGCGGTGTCCGCATTTCCATCGGACACGATGTCTGCGTCGCTGGATGAACTGTTCTTGTCCTCGGTAAGTCCGAAGTTGTGTTTTGTCAGGTCAAATTTGCTCCAGTCGATATCGCAGGAGCAGCCTGAAAGAGAGAAAATAAGCAAAAAAACAAGGCAAAGTGATATAAAACGCTTCATTTTATCAACTCCCAATTAGTTGCTGCGTAAATTTTACCATAAAAAATCAGAAAATACAACACACGGTCTTATTTAAGCGAATCGATATAGTTCTGCAGAATTACAACAGCTGCCACTGCATCGACAACAGCTTTTCTTTTTTTGCCTCTTGTATCAGTTGCGTTGAGTACAGTGTGAGCACATACGGTGGAACACCGCTCGTCATACATGACGGTTTCAATGCCGCTGAGAGTGCGTATCTGCTCTGCAATATCCAGCGCATTTTTTGCGCTGTCCCCCTGAGAGCCGTCCATATTGAGGGGGAGGCCCACAACGATGCGCTCTGCTCTGAGCCTCTGGGCGCAGGCGACTATCTTTTCAACGAGCTTTGGTATATAGCTTTCGCTTATGACCTCAACGGGGGAGGCGAGAAACATGGTTGGATCACATACTGCGATGCCTGTTCTTGCCTTGCCCAGGTCGACAGACATGATTATCATATGTACAACTCCTTAATCGTCGTAGACAAGCTTGTCTCTGTTTTCCTTCTTCCACCATGACTGTCTGTTCAGTGTGGAAAGCTCATCTGAAAGGTGAGAGGAATCACCCTCGAGAATGAGAGCAGGCTTATCATTCTCGTCGTAATCGATAATGGATACCGCTGTATTGTCGCACCACTCGATATCATTGAGCGATTCGATGGGCAGGCCCTTTACAGCGCACATAAGATTTCTGATAGCACAGCCGTGAGAAACGACGGCCACTGTTTTGCCTCTGTTTTCTCTGACTATCGCCAGAACTGCGTTCTGAATGCGCTCAAAGACCTCGGTCATTGCTTCGCCGTTCTCGGGGTGAAATTTCCACGGTGCAAGACTCCAGTTGTAGGAATCCTCTGGGTAGAGTGTGGGGAAATCAGCCCAGCGCTTGCCTTCCCATACAC
>JAZSNZ010000069.1:0-2657 GCA_045536645.1 Acutalibacteraceae bacterium | reverse complement strand
AACGACATGGCTACGATCCGACTTAACCTCAATAACGTAAATATCGCAGACCTGCTCGACAGCATCGTTTTTGATGAGCTTATCGAATCCGTACAGAGCCAGTTTGACTATGTCATAATTGATACTCCTTCCGTTGAGCTCGTTGCAGATGCCACAAGTGTTGTCGGCAAGGTGGATGCCTCGATTCTTGTTGCCCAGTACGGCAGAACGAATATTGATGCTTTCAAGTCAACAGCTGACATACTCAAGGCGATAGGCGGAGATATCCTCGGTGTTGTAACCACCAACACGCAGCAGCACACAGGAGTGTTCTCCGGCTCTTCCAACTACTACAGAAGCGGAAGAAGCAGTGCAAAGGGCGGCAATTCCCTTGCATCCTTCTTTGCAAAGAAAAACTGATAAATCATTATATCCACCTCTTTGCATTTGCTCAGAGGTGGATATATGTTTATGACAGCATTCAGTCCCTGCCTTCTATATACCACAGACCTCTCTCAAAGAACAGATAGCGCTGATGGCCGTGGATATGGCAGGTATACCGCAGGCCTGCACCGCCGGCCTTGAGAGATACCGCAGGGCGTATATCGCTTATGCGGTCGATGGTAAATGTCTGTTCATCATTCCATATGATTGTAAGAGGTCGAACGTTTCCGAATGTATCAAAGCTTGCTATAACGTTTATATATTTTTTCATGTTACATAACACCCCGATAATGATAATGCAGAATACAGTCAAAAGTACCCGTGCGGACAAATTTCTTTATAAGCATTATAGAACATACGTTCGATAAAATCAACAGTAAATATTACCGAATTTTCCGGTATGCTTTTCAGGTATTCCAACAGCCGTTGATTGTGCGAATTTTTCAAAAACAAAATGAAAAAAAGGATTGCATAATAAAATAAAAATTGTTACAATATCAAGAGTGAAAAATTTGTTTGAGAGCCATACTGCCGTTATCGAGGTGAAAATTTCATGGCACAATTATGGGATAACATAAAATCTGTGGCTGACCTGTTCAAACCGCAGGATATTCTTGATATCGCTATAGTATCATTTCTGATTTATCAGTTCATTTTGTTTATAAAGAACAGCAGGGCACAGCTTCTTGTAAAGGGCAGTCTTATTATTCTTGTAGCATATATGTTTGCAAGACTGCTGCACATGAATATGCTCGCCTACATAGTGGAAATAATTATCCGTAACGGAGTTATTGCCATGCTGATCATTTTCCAGCCTGAGCTTCGTTCAGTGATTGAGCGAGTCGGCAGAAGCCGATTCTCCATGAAGAATCTCCTCGGTCTTGAGAAGGAAGACGAAAAACGGGCGGCAGATCTTGCTGCCATAAGCGGTGTTGTAGAGGGATTCCGATTTTTGCAGAAGGAGCGAATGGGAGCGCTTGTGGTGTTTGAAAGAACGGTAAAGCTTGATGAGATTGCTCGCACCGGCACTGTGGTGGATGCAAGCGTCAGCACAAGAATGCTCAGCAATCTGTTTTTTAATAAAGCACCTCTTCATGACGGTGCGGTAATAATTCGGGAAGGACGTATTCATGCTGCCGGCTGTATTCTGCCGCTTACACAGGGAATAACTCCCCGTGCAGATTACGGAACACGCCACAGAGCGGCAATCGGCATGAGCGAAAGCTCAGATGCGGTGGTGGCTGTCCTTTCTGAGGAAAACGGACTTATGTCTGTTGTTGAGAACGGCGAGATACTTCGTTATTCAAATATTGCTGAATTTACATCTGCGCTGATGAATGTACTTATCCCTGAGGAAGAGGATGAAGATGAAGACAGACCTTCCGGAGGAAAGTTGAGTTCTGTAAAGACGATTTTCAGCAAAAACTGAAAGAGTAAGCCTGCTGATGATGAGATAGAGCTTTTGTCAGCAGACAGCAGCCTGCGCAAGGAAAGAAAGCAGGTGAAGCGATGAAACTGACATTGAAGGAAATCAAGAAGAAGATCAAAAAAATCAGCGGAAAAATTTCTTTTGAATGGATATTTGACAAGCGAGTGCTTGTTGTATTATCTGTGGTCATTTCCATTGTTTTCTGGTTTTATATCACTCTGAATGTCAGTCCTACCGAGGAAAAGACCTTTGCGGAGGTTCCTGTGACCATCGACCTCAAGGCGATAGAATCAAAGGGACTGCAGCTTCTCGATATTATGGACACTTCTGCGCTCGGTGACAAGGCATACACGGTTCCGGTTACTGTTCAGGGCAACAGATACTCGCTGACTCAGCTGAAAAAAGAGGATATTTCGGTTGTCGCACAGCTTACCAATGTAATTGAGGATCAGCCGAACAACTATACTCTCTCATTGAAAGTTTCGTGTAATAACAGCATTTATGATGTAACCACGGAATCATCGGTGGAATCCATAACGGTAAAGCTTGATGTACTGCTTAAGAAGTCTTTTACAATAAAGACGAAGAGCAATTCAACGGCAACTGCAGAGAATGAAAATTACACGATGGAATCTCCCATCACATATATCGGCAACGAAAAGATTACAGATGTTGACATAGCAGGACCTCAGGCTGTGATCAACAGGATCGCAGCGGTCGAGGTATTTGCAGAGGGTGCAAAAAATCTTAAGGAAACAACAGATTTTTCTGACGGCAGCTTCAGACTGCTTAACGAAAACGGTGT
>JAZSNZ010000045.1:0-6541 GCA_045536645.1 Acutalibacteraceae bacterium | reverse complement strand
CCGTACTGGGTACGATAGATAGCCTCAACGTTAGCCTCGTCGCCCTTCATCAGTGCGTAGGAGATAACGCCGTCGCCGTTGAGGTCGACCTTGTCGTAGTTAGCTACGAGGTAGTCGCCGATCATCTTGCCCTGCATGTGGCCTGCTTCGGGAGCATCAGTACCGATGAAGCAAGTGGTTGCATACTTGCTCAGAACGGTAACGTCAGCGCCGTCGGTGCCGATTGCACGGTTGAAGAAGATAACGGGGATGTCACCAGCTGCTGCGATGATCTCTTCTGCAGCGTCGGTGGAACCGGAAGTTACGAGGTTGACTACGAGGAGCTTGGAGCCGCCTGCGATAGCGGTCTTGACCTGGTCAAGCTGCTTAGCCTGATCGTTTGCTGCGTACTGGTTGTCATAAGATACGCCCAGCTTGTCGAGCTCAGCATTCAGAGCTGAACGTACGGAGCTGAGATAAACGTCACTCTCATCATACCAGAAGACGGATACCTTGGTGCCCTCTTCCTTGCCGCAAGCGGCAAATACGGTCACCAGCATAAGAGCTGCAAGAAGAATAGCAAGGAATTTTTTCATTGTTGTTTTCCTCCTTAAATTTTGGAAAGTTTTCTCTTTCCTTGTGCACATACAATTTACCATTAATCACTAGTTTTGTAAATACCCTTTTGCAATTTTTATATACAATCACAAAGTGCATCCGCTTTATTAGTGCACAATTTACAGTTGCTCTGTTGTGCAAAGTGTTTTTTGTGCACTATAACCACTTTTTGTATTGATATCAAACAACATCTCTTTTCTGTTTATTCATTATAACAATATGAAAAGGCCCGTGTCCTTGCACACGTGCCTTTTCCCGCCTAATACAATATACATAACAAAGTCCGTTTTTCAACAGGTCGGTTTGGCTCTCTCATTTATATAATGTACACGATAACAATGCATTGCCTTCCTGTGATAACAGCTTTTTACGTAACAATCATCACCAAAACGTTGCAAATTGTTTCAGACTATGTTACAATATTATTACCAACCTGAAAAGAGGACGAATAAATGAATCCTACCATAAAAGATGTTGCAAGCCTCGCAGGCACATCCACTGCGACGGTGTCAAGAGTTATCAATAATTCTCCCAATGTAACCGATAAGATAAAAAAGAAAGTACGTGCTGCCATTGACGAGCTGGGCTACGTTCCCAATCCTGCAGGACGTATACTAAAAAATGGCATGCACAAGTCCATAATGGTCATTCTGCCCTATAAACTCTCGGGATTTTACGGCAAGGTCGTCGATGCCATGACGCAGGAGGCAATAAAAAACAACTATTCACTGCTTATCAGTGCCTGCAATGACAACAGGGAGTATGAGCAGGTCATTATAAACAGGCTCCTTAAGGATATGGTAAACGGCTTTATCTTTCTCGGCACATTCTTTGACAGCCACGAGCTTTCCGAGATAAACCGCCAGATTCCCTCTGTTCTGTGCTGTGAGCAGGTTGAAAAGTCCGAGCTTCTCACTGTTGTGTGCGATTACAAGCAGGGCGCGAAGCTGGCAGTGGAAAAAATGCTCGAGGCAGGCCACAGAAGTTTTGGATATGTGGCTATGAGACATCGCCCTGCTTCCTCGAGGCTTAAGTACAAAGGTTTCTGCGAGGCCCTCGCCGAGCACGGCATAAAGCATTCTGAGGAATGCTGCTTCTATGGCTCCCACTCTCTGCAGACAGGCTATTCGGCAATGAAGTATTTCAACTGTCTCGATGAACAACCCACAGCGATTTTTGCAGAGACCGATCAGCTTGCCATGGGTGCTCTCAATTACGCCATCGAGGCAGGAATGGATATCGGAAAAGATATTGTTATTTCCGGTTATGATGATCTTGATATCTGCAAGCTTGGACTTAAGAAGCTCTCCTCAGTGCGTCAGCCGCTTGAGGAAATCGGACGCACTGCAGCCAGCGCCCTTATCGATATAATAGAAAATCGCAGAGAGAACAGCGGAGTTATCACACTCCCCGTTGAACTCTCTCTCAGAGATACCTTATAATACACAGAAAACCGCCCTGACTTGCGTCAAGGCGGTTATTTTTAATCAGATCAGATGCCGTATACCAGCCAGATGTAAGCAGGAATGATCGCTGCGAGAGTAAAGAGGATATCGATTTTGAAGAAATCCTTGTTCTTTACTTCGTAGCCCTCTTTGCGCAGAATGCCGATACCGGTGATGTTGGCAGATGCACCGATGGGTGTGCAGTTTCCGCCAAGTGTTGCACCGGACAGCAGGCCAAAGTAAAGGGGAACAAGAGCAGCCTCACCAACTACCGGAGCCATTCCGCCGATGAGTGTTGCTGCGCCCTGAAGGTTTGAGGAAACTGCAATAGCGATAATGAAGGGTACGGGATTTATTTTAAGTTTTTTGCGTATCTCAAGTGCAATGGGTGCAACCATGAGAACTGTTGCAACGTTGTCAACAAATGCGGAAATAATGCCTGCGAACAGAGCCAGTGCAACTGCTGCCCATTTTACGTTGGGCACCTTTTCCATTATGAGGTCAGCGAGCAGTGCAGGCATTTTACTCTCGGTAAACAGAGCAACAAGACCCATGGTACCCGCTATCATAAGAATAACATTCAGGTCGATGGAGCCTCAGATTATGTCAAGGGGAAGCATTCCGGTCAATATAAAGATACGGCCTGAACCCAATGCGATATACGGGCGGAATTTGCCGAAAATCAGCACATATGTAAGTGCAAACAGAATAATTGAGGGCAGCATAGCAGACATAATATCCTTCCTTTCAATTACTTCCCCCAAGGGAGTGCATATATTGCAATTATAGCATCTTTTCTTTATTCAAAAACAGACCGCACTGAATACTCAGTGCGGTCTGCCGATTTCACGTATTAATAATTGTCGTTTGCACCGCGTTCCTTGATCATGTTGATCAGCCACTGGCCTGCTACGGAATACTCGTCCTCAGTAAAGCCGTAGTACTTGGGAACGTTGGATCTGATAGCAGCGGAGGCTTCGCCTACCTTGGAGAAGGACCACATACAGTGGGAGATGCCTTCTTCCTCGAGAAGGTCGATCCACTTGTCAGCTTCTTCGGTGTCAATGGGATGTCCGCCGTTTGCATTGGTGATGCCGTACTCGGTTACGAAGATGGGCAGGCCGCTCTGGCTTGCGTTCTTTACAACAGCACGGAAATCATCCTTGTGGGATGCTGCATAGAAGTGGAAGGTATAGAGAATGTTGTCAAACTCAAGAGGATCAGCCATTACAGCATTGAGATCCTTGGACCAGTCGGGATTGCCGACGATGATGACAGAATCGGGGTCCTTCTCACGGATGATGGGAATAATCTCTTCTGCATAAGACTTGATGGGTGCCCAGTCAACGCCGTTGGGCTCGTTGCAGATTTCGTAAAGTACGTTATCATAATCGCAGTACTTCTCTGCCATTTCGGCAAAGAATTCCTTTGCCTTGTCGATGTATATATTGGGATCGCCGTCATCGAGGATATGCCAGTCGATTATTGCATACATATCCTGCATTCTTGCAGCCTCAACACCTGCATGGATAGCATCCTGATGGCGAACCTTATCGCCCTTGGTGCAGTATCCGACAACGCCTACACCATAGGTGTACATGGCAAGTCTGAATACGTTGAAGCCGTAATCGGTTGCGAGCTCACCGAAGAGAGTCTCATTAAGGAAGGATTCCGAAGTGATGAGGTTGTAGGAGCTGGCTCCGCGAAGGATAACGGGACGGCCGTCCTCAGAGCAGAGCTTGCCGTTGACTACCTGAAGCTGTCCGCAATTGGAAGGACGTGCTCTTCCGTCTGCATATACAGCAGGCTGGGGCTCGGTTTCTTCCTCGATAGTGCTGTCGGAAACCACAGTGGTATCAGATGCTGTGACCTCTTCCTTCTCAGGCTGCTTCTGTGCTGTACAGCCAAAGCATGCAGTAAGCATAATGACTGCAGCGAGCAGGATACATAACGTTTTTCTCATGATTTTGTGTCCTCCCTGATTTGCATTGACGGCTTTTCGGCCGACTTGATTGTTCACCGCGACTTACAAAAACTTTTTACATAGTCTGCGGTAATTTAGATAATAACACATGATATCTTAAATATCAAGAAATAAAATCGTTTTCAATACATTTGAAGCTTTGTTAAAAAATATAAAGGTTCGTTTCTGACCTCACAGCGTTTTCCATCTCACCATTGACCTTGCCCTGCCGTTGATTTATACTTTTGATATATCAGCTTGCAAAAATCGACTGTTCCGCTGCAAGGGGTCTGCCTGCGGAAACAAGGAGTATGGAAATATGGCAAACAAAGCTCACAACTGCCCCGTATACAAAAAATGCGGAGGCTGTCAGCTTCAGAATATGGAATATCAGGCACAGCTTTCTTTCAAGCAGGCAAAAGTGGTAAAGCTTCTGGGCAGATTCTGTCGTGTCGGCGAAATCATCGGCATGGAAAACCCGTATCACTACCGCAACAAGGTGCAAGCTGCCTTTGGCAGAGACAGACGAGGAGTGTTTTCAGGCATATATCAGTCTTCATCCCACCGCATTGTCCCTGTTGAGGGATGCCTGATTGAAGATATAAAGGCAGATGCTGTTGTTTCCTCCGTTCGCAGGCTCGTGAGAAAATTCGGAATTACTGTCTATGACATGGAAAGCAGAAGGGGCTTTCTCCGCCATGTACTGGTCAGACGCAGCTTTTCCACTGATCAGCTTATGGTGGTGATCGTCTCATCAGCGGCGGAATTCCCGCACAAAAAGGACTTTATCAATGCACTTTTAAAGGAACACCCTGAAATAACAACCATAGTGCACAACGTAAACGACCGTTCCACTGCTCTTATGCTTGGCAGCCAAAGCTCTGTACTTTACGGTGACGGCTTTATTGAGGACGAGCTTCTCTCCTGCAATTTCCGTATTTCACCGAAATCCTTCTATCAGGTAAACCCCATACAGACCGAAAAGCTCTATTCCCTTGCAATGGAATATCTGAATCTCAAGGGCTGTGAAACGGTGCTGGACGCTTACTGCGGTACGGGAACGCTGGGTATACTGGCTGCAAGAGCAGGTGCAGGGAAGGTTATCGGTGTGGAGGTCAATGCTGACGCAGTAAGGGACGCACAGGAAAACGCAGAGCTTAACGGTATTGAAAACATTGATTTTATCTGCGACGACGCAAGCGAGTTTATCACAAAGCTTGCCGATGAAAAACAGCATCTTGACAGTGTTATAATGGACCCGCCAAGAGCAGGCAGCACTGTGCAGTTCATGCGCTCGGTAATCACCCTCGCTCCCGACAGGATAGTTTATGTTTCCTGCAATCCCGACACTTTAAAGCGTGATCTGCTCTATTTTTCAAAAAACGGCTACAAGGTCAGAAAAATCACTCCTGTGGATATGTTCCCACACACGAGCCATGTGGAGTGTGTAGCTCTTATGAGCAAAAAAGCACATAGCTTGTGAGGTTATAATGGAATTTATAAGCAAAAATGAAATCGTAGAATTGTCAAATCCCGGAGTTGTTTCAAGACAGCTTCTCAATCCCGATAATTCGTCCGGCGAAAGAGTAACCGTTACAGAGGTACACCTTGAAATTGGTGCTGTACAGCCACGGCACACTCATGATTTTTCCGAGCAGATATGGTACGCATTAAAAGGGCACGGTAAGCTCCTGCTTGCTGATGATGAGGAAATGTGTTTCGATGCAGGAGATGTGGTCAGATTTGCCGACGCTGACGTGCATGGACTTAAAAATGACGGTAATACGGAGTTTGTATATATTTCGGTTACATCACCGCCCATTCATTTCGGGTATGCATATAATGATATAAAATAAAAGAAGCCGCCTGTGGCGGCTTCTTTTATTTTATATCCCTGTAATGATTCAGATGTATTCCGATGTGACCTATTCCGAGGATAACACAGCTAATGAGCATCCATATTACCTTTCCGTAAATTCCAAGCAGAAAAAAGCTGATAACAGGCAATGTTGCCCCTGCAACAGGGACTCCCAGAATACTGCTGTAAAAATCCCTGAGGGTCTTTTGGCTTCTGAAATATCTTATCCACCATATTTCATACAGCACCATAACAGCAAACGCAGCGACAAGCCACCACGACCACGCCGACCACGGACGCAGATTGAAATCGGAAAAGCACAGGGCACAGCAGGTGGTCATCCCTTCGCCTGCACGTTCAAAAAACGCCAGTACTTTGTTTTCATTCTCGGCAGTGTAGCCCTTGGGCTGATTCTTTGCCCAGATAATATTGGGAATAAACAGCATGAGCAAAAACACAAGTCCCACATAAGAAAAACCGAAATGTCCCATTATTTTTCCTCCTCAAGCATAGCCTTTGCTGTTTGGCACCACTCAAGATAAGCTCTGTATGTTCTGATACCGAATTCTGCAGTCAGAAGATAATATTTATGTGCAGCATCTGTTTCCATGTGGCTTTTAAGTATCTGCTGAGCGGTGAGAAGATACGGCAGTTCACCCTTTATCCTCTCCTCAAAAG
>JAZSNZ010000144.1:0-7586 GCA_045536645.1 Acutalibacteraceae bacterium | reverse complement strand
TGATATGTAAATTGTATTACCCGTAATGGAAAATGTATTTTTGCTCATAACATCGCTCCTATTCAAACACTTTTAACGTAATAATGCAATCCAAATAAAATAAGCTGCAAAACCTTGCAAGGCAGGCATGCAGCATTATTTTGGCACGCCCGGCGCGATTCGAACGCGCGGCCTTTCGCTTAGGAGGCGAACGCTCTATCCTGCTGAGCTACGGGCGCATATTATGAAATTTAGGTAAATTAGGCGTTGATGGCTTATCCCTTACGTTTTACCGAAAAGGCACCGAAGGGTACCAAACAGGGTGCCAAATTGCCGGGGGCCTTGACACAAGGTCGCGAAATCAACGTTTTTCTCGCGTTTTCTTGCTTTCCTGCGCGTATCACACGGATAGAGCAAGATCTTAGGAGGCGGACCCTCTATCCTGGTGAGGTACGGGGGCATTTATAAGCGAGCAGTATTATATCATCGCATCGTCATTTTGTCAATTGCGGAAAACCTCATAAAGTACACTGCGCGGCTGTGTTGACTTGTTCATAATCAGATGGTATAATTACAAATTGTAATAATACAGCAGGGAGATATAAATACATGGATCATCTTCTGAAAATGCTTGATATGAACGCAAGCGAAATAGCCGAAATCATTAATCTTGCAGATCAGCTTAAATACGAGAAAAATCACGGTATTGTACACAGAAGTCTTGAGGGTAAGACTCTCGGTATGATATTCCGCCGTCCTTCCACACGCACACGCGTTTCCTTTGAGGTGGGCATGTATCAGCTTGGCGGTCACGCTGTAATTCTTTCCGAAAACGAGATTGCTGTTGCCAGAGAAGGCGACGAGCAGACTGAGGATATGGCGCGTGCTCTTTCAAGATATGTGGATGCCATCCTTATTCGTACAGGCAATCACACTGAGGCGGACAACCTCGCCAGATACGGCACGGTGCCTGTAATAAACGGCATGACAGACTATGCTCACCCCTGTCAGATACTCTCCTATCTTATGACAATCAGAGAATACAAGGGCAGGCTTGACGGTCTTAAGGTAGGTTTTGTCGGTGAGGGCAGTGCCATAATGAACTCCCTCATAATAGGCTGTCTCAAATGCCGAATGCACGTTGCGGTTGCCTGTCCCGAGGGTTACGACCCCGACCAGTCGGTTATCGACTTTGCCGCACAGGTAGGACATTTTGAGATGTACCGTGACCCCAGAGGTGCTGCAAGAGCCGCCGATGTTATCGTAACCGATGCATGGCTGCCTGCAGGCAAGGAGGACGAATCACAGGAGCGACGCATGGCCTTCGGAATGTTCCAGATAAACGACGACCTTATGCGTTACGCTAAGCCCGATGCTCTTGTTTTCCACAGTATGCCCATCAACCGAGGCGAGGAGATAACCACCGCCATTGCCGAACACCACTCGGGTGAGATATTCGATGCGGCGGAAAATCTGCTCCATGTGCAGAAAGCCGTACTGATTAAAATCCTTGGCGGAAACACCATAGACCATAACATCATATAAAAAACAGGGCAGAAAACCTGCCCTGTTTTTTTGTTTTATTACTGCTCGGAAAGAGGTCTGATCTTCTTTCTGTACAGTCTTGCAAAGAAAATAAGCGTAAATGTAACACTGACTGCCTCTGCCATGACGAATGCCCACCATACATTGTCAACACTTCCTGTCAGGCTCAGCAGGTATGCCGCAGGCACCAACACCACCATCTGACGGCAGAGGGATGTAATGGTTGCGTATATTCCGTTGCCCATAGCCTGAAAACTGCCGATCAAGATAATGCATATTGCCGCCAGCGGGAAATGGAAGCTGATTGTTCTCAGTGCGATGATTCCTATGGAAAGGAAGTTTTCGCCGGGGTTGAATATGCCCAGCAGAAATTCGGGTGCAAACTGGAATACCAGCAGTCCGCAGACAGTAATCATCAGTGCTGCGCCGAGAGCAAATCTGAGCACCTTTGTAATTCTCCCGGGCTGCCGTGCGCCGTAATTGAATGCAATTATGGATATTGCCGCGTTGTTCAGTCCGAACATGGGCATGAAGAAGAAACTCTGAAGCTTATAATAAATTCCGAACACTCCTGCGGCGGTCTCTCCTATGTCCTTGAATCCTAAGAATATCTGGTTCATACTGAAATTCATTATGGAGCTTATGACCATCATGATCGACGAGGGGACGCCTACGATAAGTATGGGCTTTATGGTGCTCCACTGAGGCTTTATCGCCTTCAGCGAAAGCTGCACGTCGGGGTTGCACTTTATGTTGAATATTACCGCCATTATCGCTGCAACGCACTGACCTATTACGGTAGCCGTTGCCGCACCTGCGATGCCCATTTTCGGCATGCCCCACCAGCCGAAGATAAGCACGGGGTCGAGAATAATATTTATTATTGCACCTGTTCCCTGGGTAAAAAGGGTGTATACCGTTCTGCCCGATGCCTGCAGAAGCCGCTCGCCCAGTATCTCAACGAATATGCCGATTGTAAATATACAGCATATGGAGGAGTAAACAGTACCGTTGTTTACCGTCTCCTCCACACTTGACTGGATTGAAAAATAAGGTCTTGTCCCGAATATACCGAAAATAATAAATGCTATGGTGATTATCCCCATAAGGAATATACCGTTTCCTGCCGCCAAGTTGGCTTTCTTTCTGTCGCCCTCGCCCAGAGCCTTGCTCAGCAGGGCATTTACACCAACTGCAACACCTGTTGAAAAGCCTATCTGCAGGTTCTGAATGGGAAATGCCAGAGAAAGAGCCGTAACCGCACTTTCCGAAATTCTTGAAACATAGATGCTGTCTACGATGTTGTACAAAGCCTGTACCAGCATGGACATTACCATCGGTGCCGCCATCGTAAGCAGAAGCCTGCCTACAGGCATGGTTTTCATTTTGTTCTCCTTCAGAATCGGAGTTTTTGCCGCACTGCTCATTTCGTCAGTCCTTTTCTTTTGATATCAAACTATATAATTATACATTCAAAAGAGCAAATGTGCAATGCCTGATTTTATCATTCCTTTTCCTGTCTGCCTGCTTTTGCATCAAGCCACAGGGAAACTGCGGCGGAAACAGCCGCCATGACCGCACACCCCCACACAGGAAGCATTGAATATATCCCCCTGCTGTACAGAAATATCACCGTCCCCAGCAGTGCGGCGGTCATGAGCCACAGCACGGCTTTCACAACGAATGCAGGCGTAACGGTTTGTCTGCGATGTCCTTTTTTCATATCACGCGGCTCCTTTTTCTTGTTTCATGCCGTATCTTATCATTTCCCCTGCCCGACATCAATGTTCTTTCTGTGAGGATATGCGGCAGTATTTGTGCATGGCTATTTTTTTGAATTAATATGTTGACCTTTGGGAAATTTTATGCAATAATCATTATGTACATCAATGTTCTGTAGGCATACGCTTGAGTGCCGCATACCCTGCGGCAAGATCCTTTTATGAAAGCGTGGTTTGTAATATGGCTGAAAACAAAACCTGTCCAAACTGCGGTGAACTGCTTCGCAGCGGTGCGGATTTCTGCACAAAATGTGGTTTCTCTCCCTCAATAGACTACACTGCGGTGTCTGACGTTCCTTTCATCGCATTGGCTCCCGTGGAAACTCTCCCTCTGCACAAGCGCATCGGCAGAGTGCTCCGCCTGTTTCTTGCAACAGTGGCAACTGTTGTCGTCTGTATGCTGACAATATCCATTGCGGTTCTTGTCACAACCGCCTCAGGTGCAAACCGATTTGTCGAGGTTGACAGCACCATGTACAGATCTTCCCTTGAACTTATCAACCACGTCCGCGGCGCAAGTCTCAACGACAGCATTATGGAGGATATAGTCAAGGACAAGGGCGAAGCTGAAGGTCAGAACTTCCGCGAGCAGTACGAGGCAAAGTTCGTTGAACTCCTCAAAAGCGACGATGACATCACCTCTGAGGAAGTCTACTATGTATACACAGGCTATTACACCTGGTTCTGTGAGTATTACGCAAAGCGCTATGAATACAAGTCAGAAAATTCCGGCCTGCTCTCTTTCAACTATGTCACTAAAGCAAGAGAATACCGTGCCTATGCTGACTGGTGCTTTGAAACCTACAGCAAGGCCACCACTGAGTCCGAGCTTCGCAGTATAGTGGAATATCTTGAGCTGCGCGGTGTTCTCAAGGAAGGCACCCTGGCAGATCTGGAAGCAAAGGCCGCTCCCTTCCGCAGTGCTGCCTGATAAAACCCGTAATATTCCGGTCTTTGCCGGTAGTATATGAACAAACAAAGGAGATATGTAAAAATGAATTGCAAGTTCTGTAACAACTTTATCCCCGATGATGCAAAGGTATGCTCCATCTGCGGCAAGAGTGTCGCTGAGGAAGCACTCGTTGCGGCAGAGACCACTGCTGTTGCCGAAGCTGCTCCTGCAGCTCCCGCTGATGCAAAGCCTGCCAAGGTCTATAAGAAGAAGTCCCTTACCTTGCCTCTGGTTATTATCCTCATCGCAGCAGCTGCTTTCATTTACATGTGGGTATTTGATGCAAACGGCATCGCAAGCTGCACCGATTACCTCAAGGGCAACTCTGCTGACAGCCAGCAGTCTGCAACTGATATTGACGACGATCTCTTTGATATCGGCGGCGCTGTTGAGGATACTGTCAACGAGAACAGCTCCGAGGATTCCGTAAGCGACAGCACTGTCGTTGTTGGCGCAAATGCTGCTGCAGGCGCTGTTGGTCTTGCAGGCGCAGCACTTCTTGGCAAGCGTATGTCCGGCAACCGCAAGGCTAAGAAGCAGGGCTAATCTTACAGCTTAAATTTTCACTTTTGGCACAACGGAGGTGTTGTCGTGGTCAAGTGTCCAAACTGTAAAACAGAGAACGATAATGAAGATCTGTTTTGTTATGTCTGCGGTGCTCCCCTCGCTCTCGATGAGGAGACTGCCAAGGCATCTGCCGCAAACGACAGCGTAGAAAGAGATCCTGACGGATATCCTATCTATGACAAGAAAAACGGCGACGCAATGCGCGCTCAGACCAATACCGCCCAGAGTATCGCTGTGGGCACAAGAAAGGCCATTGAAAAGGACCTTAAGGGTCTGCGCCCCATTACACGTGCCGCCTATTACGTAGTGCAGTCCGATAATACCACATGGGTACGAACAGGCCTTGTGCTGATGTTTGTCGCCTGCTGCGTGGGCATACTTATGCTTATCCGCGCTATCTTCGATGAAATGACCCGTATTGTTGAATCAATGGGTATCAATACTTCCATCGAAACAGGTCTGACCCAGATCTACAAGGCAAGCATATCCGACTACACCGAAAAGCTTATAGGCTGCATTGTTCTGCTTTTCATCGTCATCTTCATGTACATTCTTCTCGGCCGTCTGATTCTCAGAATCAAGAAGGTAAGAAGAAAGAAGAAGAAGGTCGAGCAGAGAGACATGGTATAATCTGCCTTGCCGATATAATCCGATTACCATACTACCACTTCATAACAAAAGAGGTGAGTGCCTTTCGGTACTCACCTCTTTTTGATTAATCTGAATCCCACGAACCGTCATAATATACCACAACAACATCGTCTTTATAAAGATTGCCTTTCTTTGCGTAATAAACAGGATTATCAATATCAACCGAAAAACCGTCCATACCGCTCATGACAAATGCATCTGAAGCTATTTGCTCTACATTGGCAGGAATAAAAACCGTCTCTCCGTTCAGGTCGGTCTCTGCAAATGCAAAGTCACCTATGTATGCAAGCTTTTCGGGAAGGTCTATGTCAGAATAGTTTGATCTGTAGAAAGCCTGATCTGCTATGGCTGTCACGGAATCAGGTATTTTAACTGTTCCCTCTTCAAACATTGCATATGAAAACGCGCCTTCTCCTATCCACTCAAGGGTGTCGGGAAGAGTAATGCTCTCAAATCTGCATCCGTAGAACAGGTAATTGCCAAGTGCTGTTACGGTGTAGCCGTCTATGGTCTCGGGCACGACCACCGTTCCTGCAAAATATCGCCCGTAATCGCCCGAGGCATTGTTCGGGTTGTCTGAGGTGAAAAGATATTCTGTAATTGTTGCTGTGCCTTCCTCCACTATATAGCTGAAGCCCTCTCCGTTCTGCACCACTGCTCCGTAGGACGGCGGCACATCGTTATCTTCATAGAAGTCATCGTAAATATAATGCTCATTTTCGTTTTTCAGATAGCCGCTCGACAGACAGCCTGCGAAACCGACCTGACCAAATACGAACAGTCCTCCCAGAACCAGCAGTATTACGATTATGACAAGTACCACAACGCCCGTTCTTTTTTTCTTAGGCTGTGCAAAACTCCCTGAGCCTGCCTCAAAGCCTGCTGTATCAGAACCGCCGATGCTGCTTCCGATATATGCATCGTTTTTCCTGCCGAATATCTTGCGGATAATAAACTTCAGGCTCAATCCAACAATTACCACGGCCAGTGAAACCACGACAGATACGCCTATGTTGCAGGCTGCTCTTTCAACTGGTTTGTTGCTGTACATGGGTGCACCGTCTGTAAAGAAACTGGATACGGTGGCACATATCCACGAAAGGAAAGTACTGGCCGCACTGCTTCTGAATAACAGTCCAACAACTGTTCCGATTGCCGCAAACAGGGTTATTATTCCCAGATATCCCCTGTCTCCGCTGTCTATCTGCTCGAAGAAATCAATGGTTGTTCCCACTACCAGCAGGAATGCACCGATCATTATTATCGCGGTAATTATATGCTCCTTGTGGATATCGAAGCAGCAGCACTCGCCGCTTTCTGTGGTCTCCTTTTTCGCGTTTCTCATGATAAAAACAATAAGACCCATAGCCGCTTCTGCTTCGCCGCAGGAATATATCATCAGTGGTTTTGTCATTCTTTTGTCCGAGGCGGCGTATATACGGCCGTCGCACAAAATATAGCCGCCGTATGCAGTACTTACAGTGTGCTTATTCGGGTAGTATCTGCCTATAAACATATTACTCCTGTTGTATACGTCCCATTTACTGCTCGACACCCTGAAAGTTGCAGCAACAGCAGCGCTGCCGATATCGGGTTTTGCCACGACCGATGTGCCTTCCGTATAGTAAAGAGTCCTGTTTTCAGCAAAATAAATGCCCTTTGTATTTTCAGCCATATAACCACTCCGTAAAATCGAAATAATTTTCCTATTTTTGATTATAAAACATATGATACCTTTATGTCAACATCACAGTTTCATCATATCCCGCCTGCGGCTTTTCGCTTTTTTCTGTTCCTCCTGTTTCCACCGTTTACATTGACACAAAGATGTCAATGTGGTAGAATTAAATTTATAAAAATGCATACATTCGGTTTTTGCGTCTCTTTCGCTTTGCCGATATATGCGAAGTTGCAAAGGAGGATTCTATGTCTATCTTAGAACAGCTCAACAGTATTCCGATGTACGCCATATGCGGCGGTATAGTCGCTGTGGTCGCGGTGATATGTGTTATCTTCATGATAAGAGCATACCGCGCAGGCAAGGCCATCGGTATGGACACCGCAAAAATGAAAAAGCTCATCATCTCAAGCGCATCCTTCACTATGCTCCC
>JAZSNZ010000174.1:0-3533 GCA_045536645.1 Acutalibacteraceae bacterium | reverse complement strand
GCCTCCGACTTTTCTCCGCCCTCATGACCAAAGAACAGCTTGAGCAGTGTCTCATAGCGCATCTCGTCCTTTTCAACGGGGTTTTTAAGCCACCCTCTGAGATATGCTCTCCCCTCTTCAGTTATTGAATATATCAGCTTTGTCCTTTTGTTTTCCGCACCATCACGTCTTTGGGCAAGACCTCGTGAAACAAGGTCGCTCAACGCAGGATATATACTTCCGAAGCTTGCTCCCCAGAAGTATTTCAGTGTTGTGTCCATGCGTTTTTTGATTTCATATCCTGTCAGATCCTCATGGCTGAGCAGTCCGAGAATAACATAATCGATTTTCTTTTCCAGTGCCATTATTTCTCCTTTCTGACATGCCGTAAGACAGTACCTTCTTCGGACTTTTTCCGTTTACGGCAGATGCACATTCCTGCAGGACAAATATAACCGCAGAACAACCGCCCAAAGGGAATGGACAGTATGAACATAAGCATAAATACGATGAAGCTGCCGTTGACTGTTCCATCGAAAGCTGCGTTGATTATCAGTGCAGGACTGAAATATTACAATGTGACAGGAAACAGTAAATGTGAACGTATCAAAAGTGCCTTTCTGATTTCTGCGCATGAGTCGTTAGTTTCTATGTATCAATGTGATATATGGATTATATATCATTCTGATATATTTGTCAAGAATATTTTAAACAGCCGCAGTTCAAAACGACCTGCGGCTGTTTATCTTAATTCAGTTTCACATAGCACACATCTGCTCGTACATTCCAGGTATCATCGAAGTTGCAAGAATCTGCATTACAGTAGCCACATCGATAACAGCGTGTCCGACCATAATCGGGAGAGGATTTCTTTTCTTGTAATAATGCACACACAGAATGATGGTCAGAGGCAGGAATGACAGGAAACGGTACACGATGTAAGTAACATCGGGCAAAGTGGGGATAAAGCTGTGCTGAAGAGCAAACAGCAGAGCAGGGATAATGACGGCGGCATACTTGTTCTTTATCTGATTGACGCCACAGCCTAGGTACAGACCTTCTTCTGCAAGAGCGGTGGTCACGGGCAGCAGAACAACATTTGCTATCGCCAATGGTAAGGGAATCGGTGCAATCATCATCGGGGCGGCATAAGGAATAACGCCGTAGCAGATGAAGCCTGCTAGGTACATTCCCACCATTCCGATTACCAAAATGACAAGTGTCATCAGAATTATCTGCTTTGCAGATGCCTTTTTGAAGCCGATGAGTTCACGGTAGCTGCTGTTCTGTCTTTTTGTTATGCCAAAAAGCAGTAATATGGTGAATATATTAACGACAGTTGCCGCAACAGACCACCAGTGACTTATCTCATCTAAAGCCTTTCCCATAATCGCCGATCCGACAATGAACACAAGTAAAAAGACAACGCATCGAAGCGGAAGTAAATAAGGCAAAAATTTCTTATTCATAAAGAGCCTCCCATAAGTAAAGAAACAACATCTTCAATAAATGAATCTCTTTCGGCTTTTTCCGAAAGGTCATAACCTGTTATAGCCTTTGAGTTTTCTCCGGTGAGAAAAGCGGTTTGCATAGTGCTGGCAAGCGAAAAAGCAATGAGCCGTTTTCTGCTTTCGGGAATATTCTCACGGATCGCAAGGGCGAATCCTATCTGTGTAATCGCCGCGTTGCTGCGTGGTTCATAATTGCCGAAGTCGCTGAGAATCGATATTTTCGCTATTGAATAGTTGCCGAAAAGAAAATCAAATGTCTGCTGTGCCCACGCGGTAAGTCGCTGTTTATCGGTCAGTCCGTCGTCCTCGCTGTAATCCTTTTTGTCAGGCGAAAAATTCATCAGCACCTGATTGATGATTCGCTGTACGCACAAAGCGATAAGCTTTTCCTTGCTTTCAAAATGGTAGTTTATCAGCCCGAGTGCAACATCGGCTTTTTCGGCTATTGCCCGTGATGTTATCTTCCTGACATCGCCGTTTGACTGCAGTATAAGCTCCGTTGCGGCATCTATTATCGTCGTCTGAATAACAGCATTGTCTATCATCTCACGCCCTCCTTGAACATTGTTCAATAATCATTGTATTGAACGGCGTTCAATTTGTCAAAATAAAAATAATCCGCCTGTTTTTTCGTTAACAGACGGATTGCTTTTTTATTTGCCGTTTCTTATTTTGCGGACATTTCGGTTCATTATCTTGCGTCCGCAGCAGAAATCAGGTAACTGTGTGTTTATTATTTCCGCTATTGTATTCACTTCTATTTGTGTCGGACCCTGCTGTTTACAAAGTAACTACACAAAGGCTTCTGTTCATGCTATAATATGAACACAAAAGCATCGGAGGAAATAATCATGGGAGAAACCGAAAAGGAATTATTAAAAAGCGAAAAACGCCACCGCAGGCAGCACTACCTTGTCCATGCTGCTTTATGTGGGAATAATCGGTCCGATAGTGGAAGAGCTTGTTTACCGCGGCTTTGTCATGCGTGCACTTGAAAAGCACGGCAAGGTACTCGCCATAGTTGCGTCCTCGTTATTCTTCGGTCTTATGCACGCAAACATTCCTCAGTCGATATTTGCCGTTTTCAGCGGACTTATCCTCGGCTATGCTGCTATGAGGTATTCGATAGTATGGAGTATTGCACTCCACATACTCAACAATCTTGTTTTCGGAGATCTGCTGTCATGGGCGATTTCGTGGCAGAGCGAAACGCTTCAGATTATCGTCTGCTATGCTGTGATGGGCGTTTTCTTTATTGCAGGCTTGATTGTTCTCATTGTTAAGAGAAAAGACATACGAGCCTATTTCAGCGACAACAGAATCGAACGACCTAAATTGCGCTGGGTGCTTACCTCTGTCGGCACCGTGCTGTTTATGATTGCAAATCTCCAGCTTGCAATTCTGAGGCTTCATAAGATAGGATTGTAAACAAAGGATTCTGCTTGACATGATTTCATTCGTGTGATATATTTTCGTTAAAAATTGGAAACAACTCGTAAGAGTAGTAAAATATTTACAGAAAGTAAAGGTAATTGATTATGAAAAAAATTGTACTGTTATTTATGCTGGTATTCGTTGTTCTTATGGCAGGATTTGCCGCAGGTTGTGCAAATAACGGAGCAGATGCAAATGTCAACGAGGATAATACAGCCACCGAGCAGAATGAAACCGTAAATATGGAAGCTGTTGACGAATACCTTGCAACCGTCAGAACTCAGTCCGATGCCATCAATACTTCCCTCGAAGAGGATGCAACATTGACTCAGGCCGACATGAACATCAAGGTAATGGAACTGTCTGATCTCTGGAATGGTGCTATGGATTATATGATTGATGCACTGGAGAAACACCTGTCCGAAGACGATTTTGCAAAGCTTCAGAACGACCAGATTGAATGGGCTGCAAACAAGGACAAATCAGCGGCAGCAGCAGGCGCCGGATTTGAGGGTGGCTCTTTCTACTCATATATCGTCGGCTCAGAGGATGCTAGACTGACCGAAGAGCGTGTTCTTGAGCTGTATGAAATGCTCAAGTAAATGACTA
>JAZSNZ010000274.1:0-2201 GCA_045536645.1 Acutalibacteraceae bacterium | reverse complement strand
ACGTAAGAGCAATCAGAACAAATCCTGTTGCAGTCAAGGTAAAGCTTGCAGACCTTGCTCACAATTCCGATGAGACCAGACTGGTCTGTGCTTCTGTTGAACCTGAAAGACTCGAGTACTGGCGTATGAAATACAGCAGAGCAAAAAAGATATTGACAGAATAAATAAGCAGCACATACGGAAAAACCGTATGTGCTGCTTTGTTCAGTGTTTGATTCTTGCCTGTTTTCTTGAAAATCTCATAGGAGAAAAAAGATAGGTTTCTTCGGTAAAGCCTGAGGTTAGATTCATAAGCAGAATATCAGAAGCAAGAACGGAATAAAGAACAGAATCGTGTCCTGTGCAGCACGCAAAGAAACATTTGTCGTGATTAATGTCGGTACCGATGATGGGGAGAGAATCCTGTGTCACAGTGCAGCGGACAGCTCTGTTAATACAGAAATCACTTATTTCCATTGCGGGAAAATGACAGCGAACAGAACTGTCAAGCTCATCGAATTTTTTCGATGCCAGAGAGGGCAGGTTCAGAACACCGTAAAGCCTGCCGTTTTCATCAAGAGCGGATGTTTCAAGACCTCCGCAGTAAACTCTGCCGTCAGGAGTTGGTGATATGGTAATGCCGGGTTGAGCCCATGTACGGATAATGCATTTTCCTGTCCAGCCGGGATAACTGTCAACTGTATCGCTTACGGAATAAAACCCTGTAAGCTTCTGAGTGGGGGCATTCAGTATATCATCAAAAATATTTCCCACAGCTATAACGCACCTGTCTGCATGGACGGTTTGCCGGGTGGCGGTTTCTATAACAACAGTTCTGCCGTGTGAATCAAGCTGGCTGACCTTGGTGTTTTCGAAGATTCTTGCGCCAAGGTTATGAGCTTTCTGAACACACAGATGAGTAAGTCTGTAAGGGTCGAAATAAGCAGCCAGTCCCTTGGAAATAATTCCACCGGCGATGGGAAAGGAAAAAACATCACGGGAAGCGGATCGATTCAGAAATGAGCAGTCGAAGCCGTTGTGTTTTCTCATCAGATATTCGCGGTTAAAAAGATCGAGTTCACGCTCATCATTTGTGTACAGCAGTGCATCACACCTGCGAAAGCCAAAGTCGCTGTCAAGTTCATCACTGAGCGATTCCAGCATATCAATTGCCTGAGCTCCCATTTCAAACAGATTAAGTGAATTTTCCGTACCTATTTTCTTTTTGAGGTCAACTATCCTGTGCCCAAAATCAAAACAGGCAGCAGGTGCCGTGTCGGCAGTAGATGAAAAACCTATGGGACTGTCAGAGAGAAGCACGACATCCTCGCCTGCCTGAGCAAGTTTCAGAGCGCACAATGCCCCTGTCAGACCGCCGCCTATTACGCATACAGTGCATTCGGTATCATTGGAAAGCCACGGATACTGACGCGGAACGTCATTTACTGAAGTCCACAGCGGATGGGATTCGTTATTCATATAAACACCCTTTCCGATTTTAATTTCGTATAAGAGCATTGGCAGACAGAAAATTTATATTCAACACCTAAAATACTTTATCTGTTCATAATTATGTGTTAAAATACTCTCTGACATACAAACCCAAAAGTTTGAAAAAGTTTATGATAAGGTGGAATTAATAATGGAAACAGGGAAAATACTTATAGTTGATGACGATCAGAATATATGTGAGCTTCTCCGTCTGTACACAGAGAAGGAGGGCTATACCACAGTTATAGCAAACGATGGAAGACGCGCACTGGAGTGCTTTGAGACAGAGTGCCCTGATCTTATTCTGCTCGACATCATGCTGCCCGAATTTGACGGCTGGCATGTATGCCGTGAAATCAGAAAGAAGAGCCAGTGCCCCATTATCATGCTCACAGCAAAGGGCGAGACTTTCGATAAGGTTCTCGGTCTGGAGTTGGGTGCAGATGACTATGTTGTAAAGCCTTTTGAGGCAAAGGAAGTCATTGCTCGAATCAAGGCAGTTCTTCGCAGAAGCGGCAAGAGTGACCCTAACGAGCGTAAGGTTGTAAGCTTCGACAAGCTTTCCATAAACCTCAATAACTATGAGCTTCGTGTTGACGGCAGACAGATAGATACTCCTCCCAAAGAGATGGAGCTTATCTATCACCTTGCAAGTAATCCTAACCGTGTTTTTTCCCGCGACCAGCTTCTTGACGAGGAAGTCGGAGGCCAAGCGGTCTTAGGAAGACAAA
>JAZSNZ010000254.1:0-2656 GCA_045536645.1 Acutalibacteraceae bacterium | reverse complement strand
CAGCAGTTGTTCGGTTACATAGTCCTGTATGGCAGTTAATAAGTCTTCCTTGTTTTTGAAATGACTATATGGAGCCGCCTCGCTTACATCGCACTGCTGTGCCAGCTTTCTTAGGGACAGCTTACCAATACCGTCCTCCTGGATCATGCGCAAACCGGATTTTATAAGCTGTGTCCTCAGATCTCCGTGATGATATTTCTTCTCCATCTCCGCCTCCATGTATAGGTTAAACTTAACAGTGTTAAGTTTAACCTATACCAAGTAGTTTGTCAAGCTGTATTCTCTTGAAGCGGAACAGTCGGTAATCAAAACATGACAAAAGTCATATTTAAATTAGGACTTTTCTCACTACCGCATATTGCTTTACGCTGATATACTCCATATTGTAAAACAACGCATGACAAATGCGGAGAGGAGATATATTATGAGCGAAGTAATCCTGAGAACAAAAGACCTTACAAAGAAGTACGGCGGCCGCACGGTTGTCGATAACCTGAACATCGAAATCAGACGAGGCGAGATCTTCGGCCTGCTCGGTCCCAACGGTGCAGGCAAGAGCACCACCATGAACATGATCTGCACCATAGTTCAGCCCACCGCAGGCTCGGTTGAGCTGCTTGGCAAAAATCCGTGGAAGCAGAAGAAGGACGTTATCCACAAGATCGGCTACATTCCGCAGGAGCTTGCAATTCACGGCAAGCTCAGAGCATGGGAGAATGTCGAGCTGTTCACCTCGCTCTACGGCATAAAGGGTGCAGAGCTTAAAGAAGCTGTTGATAGCTCCCTTGAATATGTCGGTCTGATAGACAGACGTCGTGAGTTTGCCAAGAACTTCTCCGGCGGTATGAAGCGCCGCCTGAACATCGCCTGCGCCATTGGTCACAATCCCGAGCTGCTTATCTTTGACGAGCCTACCGTCGGCATCGACCCTCAGTCGAGAAACTTTATCCTTGAGAAAATCAAGGAATCCAACCGCAACGGCGCAACTGTCATCTACACCAGCCACTATATGGAAGAGGTTGAGGCAATCTGCACCCGAATCGCCATTATGGACAACGGCAAAATTATCGCCTGCGGCACGAGTGAGGAGCTCAAGCGCATGGTAAGTGACTCAGACAAGGACATCACCCTTGAAGAGGTCTTCCTTACCCTTACCGGCAAGAAGCTTCGTGACAGCGCAGAATAAGAGGTGACAGTATGTTTTATCTTATTAAAAACAACCTGAAGCTCATGCTTCGCAACAAGTGGTGCATGATACTGCTGATAGTCGGTCCTTTTGTTGTTACCGCAGTACTTGCAAGTGCCATGAGCGGACTTATGAGCTCCTTTGAGGCGGCAGATACCTTTTCGGCCGGCTACCGGATGGAAAGCGGTAGCTTTGCCGAGGACTATATCGATGCAATAATCGAAGCAGGCAACGAGGCAGGCATAACCTTTGTCGAATATCCTCAGGGTGAGCCTGAAAATATCATCGCAAACAACGAGCTTGCAGGCTTTGTTGAGTTTACTGCGGATGAATATATTGTCCACCGCGTGAACAATCGCCAGATTGAGGGCGTTACCCTTGAGTATTTCCTCGGCAGAATTATGGCAGAGGGGACAAACACGGCATTGGAGACCATTACCAATGAACCGGTGCAGGAAATATCTCTTCCTAAAACAGAACTTGAATTTATGCCGGAGATAAACTCCACCGACTACTACGGTATCGTTTTTATTGTTATGTACGGCTGTCTGAGCATTCTCTGTGCCACAGGCGTACTCAGCAGTGAGAAAAAGTACGGAATCGGACGCAAATATGTCGTCACGGGACTTTCGACCTTTGAGATTTATATCGCCAGACTTATTCCCATTGTGCTTGCAGCATCGGTCGCACTTGGAATTTCCGCCGTCTGCTCTGCACTTATGTATGGTATTCACTGGGGCAATCTGCTGCTTTCCGCGGTTATTCTGATTATCATGATTTCCGCCGCATCTGCCTTTGGTCTTATGCTCTACGGAATATTTGATAATCTTGTGGCAACTATCATTCCGCTGTTTTCCATCGTATGGACAATGTGCTTCTTTGGCGGCAGCTATGAAACCTATATGTATTCATCTTTCCCTGAAAGCCTCAAGAACATCTCCCCCATATATCATGTCAACCGTGCACTGGTTGAGCTGTCCTGTATGGGAAAGAGTGACTATGTATTCAGTGCCATAGGCTTCTGCCTTGCAATATTCGCAGTGTCCACCCTTGCCGCCGTTGCGGCAGAAAATGTCAAGAGGAGGGTAAAAGCATGATTGCTGTAATTAAATCCACCTTCAAGCTGATGCTGAGGAACAAGATATTTCTCTTTTTCCTTCTGATAGTACCCGTCGTCACCACAGTCATTCTGAGCATTAAGACAAACGAACCCCAGGTGACCGTAAGCGATTCGGATGCCTCGATCATAGAGCTTGCAGACTGCACCGAGCGTTCGGTGTATTACAGCAAGGAGGGCAGCAACACATACGCCTTCAGCATAAAGGTGTACGATGCCGCCGACTCTGAGCTGTCCGAGTATGCACTCAGTCAGCTTGCAAAAAACGGAATGTTTGTTGTCTGCCGTGCCGATGTCAGCGATATGACAGAGGAAGAAGTCATCTCTCAGGCGGAGTATGACGCATTTATGGA
>JAZSNZ010000250.1:0-7622 GCA_045536645.1 Acutalibacteraceae bacterium | reverse complement strand
ACTGAGATTATAAAGGTGATGCGTATACTCATGAGCGAGTACGCCGAGGGTGGAAATAAATATCACAGGCTTCCCCTTGTAGTAGGACACATACAGTCCGCCCTGCTTAAAATACTCGTTCGATATGTCGCGGGGAAGGTCATCATACATATAAACAGGTATTCTGTTGAGCCTTTCAATTGGGAATTTTTCGCTTATTACCTCGATGTGACTGTCAATATCCTCGAAAAACTCAACTATGGTCTTTGTGGAAGAAAGATAGTCTTCATCTATCAGTCCGTCCTCAAAGCAGTCGTCCGATTCATAGCTGACATCTCTGAAAAGCTCAAAATACTTGGTTCTTATTTTCAGCGGACAGCTTTCTCCATTATAGGCGGTGCCGACGTATGTGGGCTTGAAGGCTATACCGTTCTTTTCAGCATAGCTTTCTGCTTCTTTTATAAACTCCTCTTCTCCTGCATAGGGGTCGTCCATGTCAGAGAGAAGTTCTATTGCAAGTGCCTTGCAGGAGTTTATATTTTCGGTATCGTGGGTGTAATCTTCATCAAAACAGGTATATACGAGATTGAGCAAAAACGGGTCTTCCTTAAATGTCTCAGCATTTACGCTGTATTCAGAATCCTTCTCCCATGAAAGCTTCTCCGATACATGATTTGCCAGAGCATACACATAGCCTGCGTTTGTATAGTCCCCCAGTGAGGTCTGTATGACCGCAGCAGCTTGTTCCCATGTTCTTACAGTTTTATGGTCTATGTAGACTGTTCTGTTTTCGCTGTCAGCTCTGCTCGGATAATCGGGAATTACTCTGAAAACAAGGTCAGAAGCTGAAATCCCATTTTTCTCAAGATGTCTGCACACCTCTTCCGAGGCTTTCACAAAGCTGTTTCTCTCTTCTTCCGTTATATCCCTGCGAAACTGATATGTTCTGCCCTCAACAGTGCATTCGGCTATATTCCCGTTTAATATAAAGTCACTGCCGTTGGGCTCGGAAATGCGAAGATACGCATCTGTATATTCGTAGGTATCGGGTATCATTTCTGCCTGCCCTTTGCATCCTGCACAGAAAACAAGCATCAGGATAATTGCAACTGATAATACAACTCTTTTCATTTTCTATTTCCTCTTTTCATTTTGTTCTGTAAAATAGATCCCCTTTTATTTTACGGAGAATATTTTACCATATACTCCCCGTTTCTGCAATAACTCATGGCTGCAAACGGAAAACGACGGCACCGATTCAGTGCCGTCGTAATTTTATTCAAAGGTGAAGAAGCCGTAAACCTGCTCTACATTCATTATGCTGTAGTAACCGAGGGTTTCTCCTCTTTCTTCTTCATATCTGCCTGGCCACCAGCTAAGGAAGTCCTCGGAAAAATCATAGATGGGAGTGTCGGGTTTAAAGAGCATGAAGGTCTCGCTGTCTTCAAGTCCGTAAGGATATGATGCGATATATTTCACGCCGTCTTCTATCCATTCCTTGCCCATCTCGTCCTTTACGGTAACCTTGCCGATGGTCATTTCATAGCTGTACTCGTCAACCTTTGTGAAGTTTTCAAAGCTGCCGCTGAATTCGCAGACGTAATAGGTTCCGTTGGGATAGCCTTCGCCTGTGGAACCCAATTCTGAATCGTGGTATTTGCCTGTGAATGTGCCGTCGGGGTTCAGGGTAAGCTCTGTACCCCAGCCGCCTGCACCGCTGGAGAAATAAAAATCAAGGGGCAGGAAATCAAGGATTATTTCTTCTTTGTTATCTGCGGCTGTTGTCGTAGTTGTGCTTTCCGTGGTGGTGGTTGTACTTTCCACGGTGGTTGTTGTATTTTCCGTGGTGGTTGTAGTACTCTCAGCTGTAGTGGTTGTTGTAGTCGCTTCGGTGGTTGTGGCTGCAGTATCAACGGGGTTATTATCCGTTTCTCCGCAGGCTGCACAGCACAGAAGCAGAGTCAACGCAAGGAATATACTTATAATCTTTTTCATATTTTCACCTTCCCTGCTTTTATCTTACCACTTATTTTCTTTTTTTCAACCTTTTTTCTCTCTGAGCATGGGGCGTGCGATCTTCTCATTGAAAAGCTCAATGAGCGGTCCCATGAAGAAGGCTGTGATTATGGTTCCGATGCCGATGATGGTCGGGATCGCCTTCCATTCTCCGCCGCCCAGCACAAACAGCAGTGCGCCCGATATCACGCAGACGATGTCTGTGCAGATGCGGATATACTTGAATTTCCATAATTTCCATTTGTTTGCGCAGATAAGCGCAATTGCATCATAGGTGGATACGCCAAGGTCGGCGGTCATATAAAGCGATGAGCCGAAGCATATGACCACTATTCCCACTATCAGACAGCCTATTCTCAGCGGCAGTGAAGGCTCATCGAACACCTTCAGAAGCAGTCCGTGGGTAAATTCGGTAACGTAGCCTAAAAGGAACAGGTTTATAAATGTGGCAATGCCTATGTAATGCCTGTCAAAAACAAGGCTGAACAAAAGCAGCACTGCGTTGACTATTACATATAACGTACCGAAATCTATGGGTATGAGCCTGTCAAGTCCGCTCATAAGGGACTGGAACGGGTCTACGCCGAAGGCGGCTATCTTGAAAACAGCCACGCTCACCGCGCAGATTATTACGCCTGCGGCGGACATTATTATTCTCTTTACAGTATTATTCAAGGCAGTTCCCTCTTTCGCTTGTTTTTCTTTCAGTATTATAATTTCATTGCGTTTCTGTGTCAATATTTGTCTATGCCCTATCTGGTAATATAAACAAACACAAAACTGACTATTTCAAAATGACCAGTCTTACAGTATATTTATTTTATTATACTTATTAAAACGGAGGCATTGCTATGATGACCATTACATACAAGGTCAAAAACGGCATCTATGTCAATATGACAAACCGCTGTCCCTGTGCATGCACCTTCTGCCTGCGGCAGAACGGTGACTGTGTATACGGTTCGGATTCTCTGTGGCTCGAGCGTGAACCGACGGTCAGTGAGGTCTGCGAAAGCATTGATTCCTACGACCTTTCAAAGGAGCAGGAAGTTGTTTTCTGCGGCTACGGCGAGCCGACAGAACGGCTTGACGATCTGCTGGAGGTGGCATCTTTTATACGTTCAAAGAGCGATATTCCCATTCGAATCAATACAAACGGTCTGTCTGACCTTATCAATGGCGAAAAGACCGCACACAAGCTCAAGGGACTTATCGACACCGTCTCAATAAGTCTCAATGCCACAAACAAAGAAGATTATCTGAGCATAGTCAGACCGAAATTCGGCATTGATTCTTTCGATGCCATGCTAAGCTTTGCAAAGGACTGCACTCTTCACGTTCCGAATGTCATAATGACGGTGGTCGATGTGGTCACCACTCCCGAAGAGCAGGAGAAATGCAGAGAGATCTGTGATTCTGTCGGCGCTGTTCTTCGCATAAGACCTTATGAGGAATAAGTGTAGTATGCTGTTTTTGTGTTGAAACGGGTAATTTTTCATAATATAATTAATTTATTCTGATTAATAAGGGAAGTGTTATTATGGCCGGTCCTATGGGAAGAGGTCTCGGACCTCGCGGATTTCTTACCGATGAAGAAAAGGAGAATATGCCGAAGGTTACAAAGGGGCTTCTTCTGCGTATTTTAAGCTACTTAAAGCCCTACTGGCTCCAGTTTGTATTTGTGTTCGTCGCCATTCTCCTGTCGGCAGGTGTGGGACTTCTCCCCTCCATCATCACAGGTCGAATCGTTGACGAGGCACTTATCGGCAATGACCTTGCACTTCTCATAAGGCTTCTGCTTATGGCCTTTGCAACTCTGACCATATCTCAGGTCATCGGCGTGCTGGAAAACTACATAAATGCATGGATATCCCAGCGCATCATCTTCGATATGAAGAATCAGATGTATGACCATCTCCAGCATATGCCCCACTCCTTCTTTACCTCCGAAAAGCAGGGCGATATCATTACACGAATGAACACGGACATCAGCGGCGTGAGCTCTGTTATTTCTGGCACTCTGTCGAGCATAGTCAGCAATGTGGCAACAGTCGTTACCACCCTTGTGGCTCTCTTTACAATGAGCTGGAAGCTGGCGCTTGTGGGCATTGTGGTAATCCCTCTGCTTATTCTTCCTACAAAGAGCGTCGGTAAGACAAGATGGAAGCTGCTGACCGAAAGTCAGGCAAAGAACGACGAGATGAACCAGCTTGTGAACGAAACTCTCAGCGTCAGCGGTTCAATGCTTGTAAAGCTCTTTACAAGAGAAAAGAAAGAGTACGACCGCTTTGTTGACGTAAACGAAGAGGTCACTCAGCTCGCCCTCAAGGAGCAGCGAAGCGGTAAGTGGTTTATGGTCATCATGGGTATGTTTACTCAGATAGGTCCTCTGCTGATTTATTTTGCAGGTGGTCTGTTCATTATAAAAGGTCTCGACCCCACTCTTACAGTCGGTGTCATCACCGCAACTGTTGCTCTTATCAACCGCCTGTATCGTCCCGTTCAGTCGCTTTTAAACATTCAGGTGGACTTTACCCGTTCCCTTGCTTTGTTTACACGAATATTTGACTACTTCGACAAGGAGAACACCATCGTTTCTCCCGAAAACGGAAAGAAACCCGATGTTGCCTGCGCTGACATTGACTTTAATCACGTGGCTTTCTCCTACACTCCCGACAAGCCCCTGCTGACGGATATTGACTTCACCGTTCCCGGTGGTCAGATGTTTGCTATTGTCGGCCCTTCGGGCTCGGGTAAGTCTACGGTCGTTAATCTTATTCCGAGACTTTACGATGTTCTCGGCGGCTGTGTCACTGTCGGCGGTGTTGATGTACGCGACTTTGACCTTACCTATCTGCGCGAAAAGATAGGTGTAGTAACTCAGGATACATATCTTTTCAACGGCACAATAAAAGAAAATCTCCTGTATGCAAAGGACGATGCAACACAGGAGGAAATAGAGGCTGCCTGCCGTACTGCAAGCATTCACGAATTTATAGTTAATCAGCCTGACGGCTACGACACTATGGTCGGAAACCGTGGTCTTAAGCTCTCGGGCGGCGAGAAGCAGAGGCTTTCCATTGCCCGTGTTATACTCAAGAACCCCGATATCCTCATTCTGGATGAAGCTACCTCCGCTCTTGATTCAATCTCAGAAAATGCCATTCAGGACGCTCTTGAGGTACTGATGGACGGCAGGACAAGCATCGTTATCGCTCATAGGCTTTCAACCATACTCAAGGCCGATAAGATTCTTGTTGTCAAGGACGGAGTCATAGCTGAGCAGGGTACTCACGAGGATCTTCTCGCCAAGGGCGGTACTTACCGTGACCTGTACGAAACACAGTTCAGACAGATACTCGACTACGAAGCAGATAAAAAATGAGGTCTTATAAAAGATATGTTTTTAAAGGAAGAACTTAAAAGGCAGATGCAGGAAATGGGTATTTTATCCACGGACACTGTACTGATACACACCTCCATGCGGGCAGTGGGCGATGTTGAAAACGGAGCTGACGGTGTAATCGATGCTTTTATCGAGTATCTCAGCGACGGTCTGTTTCTTGTCCCCACTCACACATGGGACTGCGTTTATGATCGGCAGCCTGTGTATGATGTGAAAAGCACTGTGCCCTGCATCGGTGCACTGCCGAAAGCGGCGGCTTTTCGCTGTGACGGTGTGCGAAGTCTCCACCCCACTCACTCTATCTGGGCCTCGGGCAAGGGTGCTGAGAATTTTGTAAAAAATGAAGAAAATGCGCTCTCCCCCTGTCCTCCCGGCTTTGCATGGGACAGGCTGGCAGATGTGGGGGCAAAAATTCTTCTCATCGGTGTCGGCAACGATAAAAACACCTTTATCCATTCTGTGGAAGAAGTTGCAGATGTGCCTGACAGGCTTTCGGAAAAGCACTTTGAGGTGACGATTATCGACCGTGAGAGCAATGAGTACCGTCACCCCTACCGCGGACATTACTGCAGTAAGTCAGGCGATGTATCAAGGCAGTTTGTAAATTTTGAAAAGCCGCTTGTCGAGCTTGGCGCACAATCATTCGGCAAGCTCGGTAATGCTGTGGTGCGCGTTGTTGATGCCGCTCTGTGCAAGGAGATAATCCTTCGGATTTATTCACGGGCAGACAGAGACCTGTGCATAGAGATGTGTGAGATATCTGCGGAGTTTTATATGTGAAAAACCACGGCGGAATTACCGCCGTGGTTTTTAGTTAACAAAATAGGTTCCGTTAAAATTTACGGTGTACGTGGTTTCCTGCCCTTCTCCCCTTACGATTATTCCGACTCTGTCCTCACGCCAGAAGATATTATCCTCTTCGATGTATACGCCTCCGCCGTCGTTGTGCTGGGTAAAATCAACGATGCAAAGGGTCTTTATACCCTTTTTCAGTACCATTCTGCCCTTTACCGACCCGAAGGGCCAGTCAGGTTCACCTATCTGATATATTTCAAGACTGCACTCTCTGTCAGGGCTTGTGTATATATTCAGATGCTCTTTTCTGTACTCTGTTTTGTACACGAAATATCCTGCCAGCAGTGAGATGAGCAGGAATATTATTAATATTCCTGTTCCGATGATTTTAAGTATAAACTTCATTGTGCTGTCAACGATTTATATGTTGTTATGGAAGTAGTAAAGGGTATTGGTGGCTGTGTCAAAGAAGTATATATTATAGCTGCTGAACTTCTGAAATACAGAGTTTCCTATGGGCTGTCCTTCTTTTGATTTGATATAGTAATAATCGCTTTCGTCTATTATTCCTCTGTCAAAATCATATTTATTTCCCAGTTCACTGTATTTTTCGCCTGAACGGCTCAGTTCTATCCAGCTTTCGTAGTTGTCCAGATATGACATCAGATCGCTTTTGTCTTCGGGAACCTTCTTGAAATATATACTCTTTTCAAAAACCGATTCGTCAATGTTTTCATAGGTGTAGATACCATAGTCTGTATAATCCTGAAATACGCCTTCAGTGTAGAATACTCTGCTTTTGTATTCAGGCAGAGATTCTATGACTTCATCAGGCGGCATTTCGCAGCTGCAAAGCGAAAAAAGCAACATGCTCACAAGGAACAGCAGCAGATATTTTCTCATATCGTTCACTCCCGTTTTTATTCTGTACTCCATGGTGGGTACAATGAAACAATAGCACGTCCGTTTTTGATTGTCAAGTATTTTTTATTGTTTTTCGGTAAGTTTTTGTCGTATATCAATTCACGCCATATAAAAAATCGCAGCGACTTAAGTCGCTGCGATTTTTTTAAGTACCGATTAGAATGTACCCTGTGCCATCATAGCATCTGCAACCTTTACGAAGCCTGCGATGTTTGCACCTGCAACGAGGTCATAGCCGAAGCCGTACTCCTTTGCAGCCTCTACGGAAACATCGTAGATGTGCTTCATAATGCCCTTGAGTTTCTCGTCAACTTCCTCTGCGCTCCAGGAGTATCTCATGGAGTTCTGGCTCATTTCGAGAGCGGAAACTGCAACGCCGCCTGCGTTAACAGCCTTGGAAGGAGCAACAACGCACTTATCGTGAAGGAATGCAAGAGCATCGTTGGTGGTGGGCATATTGGAAACCTCAATGTAATACTTTACGCCGTTAGCAGCGATTTTC
>JAZSNZ010000092.1:0-20372 GCA_045536645.1 Acutalibacteraceae bacterium | reverse complement strand
CTCCTCGGTCTCCTTCTTCTGGAGATACTCCTGAGGGGTGATTCCGTCAGCTTCTGCCGCAAGCGACACAAGACCTTCCATGACATCTTTGCTTTCGACGCCAAGCTTGGCGAGCGTTTCCTTGCCTTGTTTTCTGATCTTCAAAAGTTCAGCTTCAAGCTGTGCAATTCGAGCGTCCTTTTCGTCATGCTTTGCGTCGGTAGGCTCTGCTACTTCTTCCGATCCTTCGGAGTCCTCGCTCTCCTCGGAACCGTCTGGTTCGCCCTCTTCATTGACGGCGACATCGTCGTCTTCCTCTCCATCTTCGTCGTAGACTACATCGGGGATGATAATGTTGCCGTCTTCGTCATACTCAAACTCGTCGTCAGAATCGTCATCGTCTGCGGCATCTTCTTCGACATCTGTGGTGTCCTCATCCAGTTCGGTGTCGAGTTCTTCGTCGAGTACGGTTTCATCGTTATCCATATCGTTTTTTCCTCCTGCTCGATTATTGGTGTGAATTACTTAGACTTCTTCGTGCCGTTTCTGAGGTCGTTACCCTTGACAACGGTTGCCTTGGGTTCGTCTTTCGGCTTAGGCGACTTGATGACGCCGCCCTTGTTCGTGGCAAATTTGTTACCCTTCGACATTTCGGTTTCCTCCTTTTCAGAATTTTGAGAAAAAGAGCCACATATACCAAGATGTTCCCGGTAAATGTGGCTCTGTCTCAATGGACTTTGGCGCTGTGTTATTCAGTTTTCACTTCCCAGAGCAGACCGCAACGGCGGCACTTGAAGGTCAAACCTTCGAGTTTCGAACCTTTTTTGATGCCTACTCTGGGGACTTTCTCGTGACAATGAGGACAAACGAGTTTTGTGACTTCTGTTTCTTTTGCTTGGGTTATGGTAAACATTTTTATCCCTCCCTGCGAGATATGATACCATAAACTAAACTGCTTTTAGTCGCAATTTATCCAAAAGTTAGGGGTGTCTTGACCACCACGCGCCCATTCTTGACCTCAAAACCGCACATTTCTGCGAGTTCGGTCTTTTCTGCCTGCGTTGTGCCCTTGAGGTTGAGGATGTATCTCAGAAGGCGCTTTTTCGCAATGTCTGCGCTCATGCGCGGCAGGTCGTTGTCCTGCAGAGCATATCCAGACGCGCAGATCAGCAGAAGCTTTTGGTCTGCGGAGATGTCCATAGACTTAATTGAGGAGACGACCTTAGCGCGCTTACTACCGCTGATGGTGTTGCCCTGATAGTCTTTGTCGCTGGTCATGCCGCGTACCGTGAAGTAGTAGTTGTACAGCGTTTCGTAGTCGACTCCAGCCTTGTTGAGCATCTGGCACTTCGCGTAGACATCGTCGTTATACTCCGAGAGGGCGCGTTCTGCGCCGTACATGAGCCTCGTGGCCTCGGTGAAGCGGAGATTCTCGTCTTCCATGCCTGCTGTAGCCTTGATAGCCTTTGTGTAAAGCTCGAAGTCCTGAAGCGCGGTCTTGTAAGCCTCGTTGATGAGAAGTTGGACGACGCGCGTCTGCTGGAGCTTTTCGGTGTTGGAGAGGTCGGGGTTATTCTGAATCTCGCTCTTCTGCTTGTACATATCGCTGATAGCGCTCTTGACCTTGTTCAGATAGCGAACCTGATACGCGGCGGTGTCGTCGCCTGCAGTCTTCGCATACTGCGCTTGGTCGTACATCTCGTAGAACTCCGTTGAGAGCTTATTCGAGGTAGCAGGGTCGAGCGTGAAGTTTCCGCTCAGGAAGTCCTTTTCTGCTTTCGCGGTAGTGGCAGGGAGAATGAAGTCTCCGATAACGCCAGAATACTGGTCGAGCAGGTAGTGAATCTTCTTCGGGGAGTAGTTGATGAGCTGACCGATGGCGATAGCGATAGAACTGGTGTTCTCGTCGTATCTGTCCTTCGGCGCGGTATTCTCGAACTGTCTGCCCTCGATAGCCGAGCCGTACCATGTGAGGTTGTTTGCGACATCGGAGAACGGGGAGAAAATCGTCCGAGACATACTGTCAACGGGGGTTACCTGTTGCATGATGTTCTTGACATATCCTGCCCAGTCGACATCCTCGCCTTCTGCGGCAGATTTGCCTCTGTTGACCAGACCGCCGATAACGCTGGCTACACGACCTCTCGGTATCTTCACGAAGGTGTCACCGACTTTGAAGAGGAAGTTGTTTTCCTTGTCGTTGTCGCGGAGGTTCTTGTAGTCCTCGTCGTCCTCATACATGAGCATATTAAGAACCATAGGAGCTACGCCGACCAGCGCCGCCTTAAAAGCGAGCGACGCGAACTCTCTTGCGCTTCTGATAGAGGTGATGTTGCGTATCATCTTACTACAGCCCTGAATCGAGGGGTTCAGGAACGGAATAAGAGTGCGGTTAAGCACCTTGGTGATATTACCCATGCGCCCGAAGTTCGTGGTCACATCTGCAGAGTCGAGGATAGCCTGCTCTGCGCTGTTTCCTGCCTCGATAGAGGAGATGAACTCCGCAAGTCTGGGGAGCTGTTCTACGAAGGCGTTTGCGTTCTCTACGCCCTGCAGGGTCTGCTTCAGGAGATTTCCTTCAGCTTTCGTGAGTCCCCACTTGTTCTGCATACCCGAAAAACCCTTCTCGAAGTCGAAGACGGAGCTTGAGAAGCCGCCCATCGCCTTGTAGAGTTGCCAGAGCTTGCCATTGTGCGAGATTTCGTAGGATGCACGAGCGTAGTTCTTCAGGAAGGTCTTGCCGTACTTGGTGTTGATTCCTGCGTCCTGTACATCTCGGATGGTGTTTCTGAGGAGGAACGCAGGGTTCAGAGAGGTGACCAGACGCTTGAAGCCGTTGTTGATGGCTCTCGCGCCGTTGACGAGGGGGTTGTGAATCTCGACTTCGGGGTTGAAGGCGTTGAAGCCTGCGAAAATCTCCTTGCTTACGCGCATGGTGATGCGCTCGCCGTCCCTGAAGAATACGACCTCGTTGTTCTTTGGTCTGATTTCCGTAGGGTCAAGCTCTGCCAGCGACTCGTTTGTCGCGCGCTCTCTCGATACGATTTCGATATAGGTCGTATCTCCCGACTTTTCCGCGCCCTCGTAGAGAGCGTTTGCGAGCTGGTTGATGCGTCCTGCGCGGACGGTCTCCATGACCTGCCTTGCTATCATGACATCAGGTGGCAGGAGTTTCTTAGTGCTTCCTTTGGCGGTCTTGATGGTGGTCTTGACCTTCAGGTTGTACTTGCCCTCGATAGCGCCGATGCCCTTGGTAGCGCCTGTGCGGTAGGTAGGCACATAGTGCGGATAAAGCTTCGCAAGGTAGTCGAAGGTGTCCTGACTGATAAGTCCTGTGTCGACGCGGTACTGGTTGAGGTTCTGAAGGAACGCCCAGACCTTCTCGGCGACTCTCTTGAACTCAGGATGCGCCTCCTCGTACTTTTTGACGATAGCTTCGCTCTGCTCAGCGGTGACTACGGTCTCTATGCCGTGTTCGTCCGTCGTGCCGAGAACCGCCTTGTTTTCGAGCGGAACGAAGGCTTTTGCCGCCTTCTCAAGCTCGGTTACCTCCTTCTTCAGAGCCTTAGATTCAGCCTTTGCCTTTGCCAGCTCCTCGCGGAGTCCGCGCTTGGTTTCCATGTCCTTTTTCGTTCTTCCGAGAGCCTTGATATCAGCCTGAAACTTCTCGATGCGCTTATTAAACTTCTTGAGCGCCGCGACCTTTTTCTTGATGTCGTCAAGACGGGTCTGTTGTTCTGCCATAGAGCGCTGTTCGAGCGTCATACGGCTCATATTGTGGTAGTTGAAGAGGTAGTCGAAGAAGTCTCCCTTGACCTCCTCGCCCTGACGAGCGATAGGTCGGAAAATCTGCTCCAGTCCCTCTCCCTGATAGGTCTTACTGTCAGAGCCGATGCGCCATTGGTTGCCTGCTATCATCTCCTCAGCCTGATTCCTGCCAGAACGCGCCGCCTGAACGAGCGACTCGATGTTTCTGACACCGTACTTCTTACCGACAGCCTCGATGCCAGCCTGCGCGTTGGTGAAGGCTATCTGAGCGGCAGTCCAGCCAGAGAAGGCTTTGTCCTGAATTGTAGGCTTGTACTCAGGGTCGACCTCGGTCATGATAGAACCTCTGGTCTCGGAGAGGGCGTAGCGGATGTCGGGGTTCGAGGTTGGCGTCTCGTTCTCGACCACCTTAGCCTGATTCGACTGGAACGCGATATAGGATGTGGTCGGCTTTTTGGTTTCAAAGGTGTTCGAGTACGCAATACCGTCATAGCCCTTCTGGAGCAATGTTTCCGCGAGTTTTTTGTTCGCTTTTTCGGTTGTTCTCCTGTAAGACTTGTCGTCAGAAAGAAGAACCTGCTCGACTTCTTCTCTGGTCAGGATATCCCTCTCGAAAAGCTCCTGCGTAAGCCTGTAGTCAGCGTCCCACGAGCCGAGGTCTTCCTCGAAAACGATGGGGTTGGTGATATTGAGGTGAACTCTCTTCATTATGGCATTTTTGCCATAGCCGACTCGTCCACGAGCCGCCGCCTTCGTACCGAAGTGGAAGCCGACATCGCCCTTTTTGAAAGTGTTGAAGTTTACGGTAGTGCCGTGATACATAACGAGTAGTCTGCCCTTGGAATCTCTGACTTTGGAGCTTTTGAAGAACTCCTGCTGAGCTTCTGTGAGCTGAGTTCCTTCGCTGTCCACATCGAGAGCAAAACGCTTGCCGGAAGAAGTTTCCGCAGGCTTTTTTGCACTTTTTTGCTTCTCAGCCTTGACATTTAGGGCTTTTTGGATTATACTTGTTATAGAGAGGTGATTTTCGTTCTCAAGAGCCCCTGTCGTAACCAGGTTATCTTTTGAGGATGAGGTTGCCTCTCTTTCTATTGCAACGCTTACCACGTTGTGAAGGTACAACCTTTGGTATCTTGCATCTCTTTGGAGCATAACGCCCATATAATAATCCGCCTCGCCGATTTTAATAGGAGCGCACACAACGATTCTTTCTACGCCGCCCTCTTTGGCTTTGTGGAAAATGACCTTGCCTTGCTCAATAACGGCAGGGATAGCTTCTATTGAGGCTATCTTTTCTGCGGTAATACCGTGTCTTATTTCAGATTTTGCGCTTGATTTAGGCAGTGCAATATCTCCAAAGGTATCAGATGCAATATTGTTTCCAAGAGAGCTGAAATACTCATTGAAGGTATCCATAGGAGATTTGCCCGTTTTTTCAAGCTTGCTTGCATCAATAGTGGCTACCGTCTCCATATCCGCAATAGCATCCATATTGCTTGAAATATCCGCCTCGCTGAAGTTAGGATATTTTATAGCGTATCTCGTATCCGTATCAACATCCGTGTTTGTTGTAGCGGGTGCTTCCTCGTCATTATCGCCTGTAACGTGCACAGAATCGGGTTCCGTGTTCGTTACGGGCATTTTTTTCGCTCCTGCGCCCTCTAACGCAATCGAAAGAGCGTTGTTGCCCTGATTCCGTGCCGCGAAGCTATCAAAGAGCTTTTTGTAGGTCTTATAGTACCGCCTTGCCGCCTTCGAGAGCTTAGGAACGCTCTCATAGTCCTTAGAAGCGCCCTTGAAGAAGGACAGAATTTTGTCCTTCAGCGTAGGCTCTGCTTCAACGAGCTTTTCGAGCGTGTTCCTGTTGGAGAGAATCTCCTCGGCGTAGTGTGCAGAGATCTCATCGTTCATGATGTCTATTCTCTGTGCCGCATCCAAGCCGCTGCCTCTGTAGAAATCGCCATATCTCGAGACGATCCTATTCCGGGTTTCGGAGTCCATGTTCTTGAAAGCGGTTTCAATCAGATTTCTTCCGCCCTCATCCTTCAGGATCGCGTGCTCAAGCTCATGAATGAGCAGACGCTCGTGGGTGCGCTTGGAGTCGGGGTTTACGACGATGCGGTTGGTCTTCGGGTCGTAGAAGCCGTCGGCGTATTTCTCGTTGCCTGCTTCATCGTGACCTCTGAAGGTCGCCTGCTTGTCGAAGACAATGTCGATACCGGCATGAGCGGAGATTTTTGCGTATGTGAGTACATCTTCGTCGGTCATGCCTTTTGCACGTCCCTCGCGGATCACCTTTCGGATCATGCTCTGGTTGGGCGAGCTGAGCTTAGAGTAGTCCGCGATATTCTCACGGGCGTAGGTGTCCAGCTCTTCAGCCTGCCGTCTCAGCTCGGACTCTGCTTCCATCTGCGCTCTCGCGCCTGCAAGGATGTCTGCCTGCTGAGTGTTGTAGTCTCTGAGGAGCTTATTGACCTCGGAGCGCGTCATGTTCTTGGAGAGGTGACCGCTCGCGTAGTCGTAGACGGTGTATGCGTCGCCCTGCTTTGTGATAGCGATTTGGGTGCTACCGTCTGAGTATCTGACCGAGCCGTCCTGCCGCAAATTGACCATTTTAGGCATCGGACGAGCGGTCTCTGCAGGGATAGACTGAATGGTCTGTACCGTAGCTCGTCTGTCGGCATACTGCTGTACGCCGCCGTTCTCGACGAAGCTGGTGATTTTCTGGTTGAAGGTGTCCACATCGAGCATCACCCAGTTCTCAATGCCGAGAGCCTGAGAAACTGCGTTGATTTCGGACGGAGTGGCGGTCTCGATAAACCTGTTGAGGTCTACCTGAGACGCGAGTCGCTTGCCCATGAGGGTTGCCTGCTCGAAGCGAGCGGTGTCCATCATCAAGTGTCCTGTGGCGGATATAGTGGACAGCGTAAGTAAAGCTTGATTTGTTTTAAGCGCGGTTGCGATGCTTTTGGGATTCTTTAAGTCTATCCCTGCTCTTAACTGCTCCGCAGTAAAGGTGATGGGCTTGCCGTCCGGTGTCTTATATCCAAAGACGTTCATTCTCTCTGCAACTACAGGAGCATTTTCTGCGATTCTCGTAGCCTCTTTTAAAACAAGAGGGGTGTATGTTCCTGCGACTGTTGCCCTGTTCAGCTCGTCAAGAGCTATTTTTTGTCCTGCCGTACTTACCACGCCGTTGGTGGAAGCAAGGCTTTGCCTTAGGCTGTTATATTTTTCGGAAATGTTGGAGTAGACGTCGAGCCCCGTTTTGTTTTTCTCTTCAAAGTTAGTCCAATACTCTCCGAGCTTAAGGACTTTTTCGGTTTCTCCTGCTGTGTTTGCAATCTTGTTGCCGTTGATTAGACTTGCTCCTTTATTTATCGCATGTCCACCGCCACTCATAAGCATACCGCTCATGCCACCGACGAAAGCGGCGTAAGCAATTTCTTCCGGGCTTGCGTTTTCTGCGCTTGGATTGTAAGTCATTCTTTGATAAACAGGATCGAGGAAAGCGCTTGTGCCTTCCTCGAAAGCTTCTCCGAGAAAACCTTTTCCGAGCGTTTTGAAGACTGTTTGGTTGGCTATTGTCTTTGTTGCTTGCTTTCCAAAAGCTTGACCTATCGCCTTGTATGTTTGCCCTACGCCAACACCTATCACAGAAGAAGCCGATTCGAGTGCACCTTCTGTGACGCCAGAAAGCGCTCCGTAGGCAAACTCTTTTCCTGTGAGTTGTCCGGTTTCTCGATATGCCTGCTTTGTTGCGTTTCCTGCCGCGCTAAGACCTCCTGTGGCAAAAGATATGATAGGAATTGCCGCTGGTGCGAGCGTTCCACCGGAAAGCGCCGTTGCTCCTCCAGCGATAAGGATAACTGCGGCAGAAGGGAGGCTCGTTCCGATTCCTCCTGCGATGTCTCCTGCGGTTTTCCATCCGTCAGACGGGTTGAACCACTCTTCTGGATGGCTGTACCAGTCACCGAACCAGTCATTTGCGAACTGTTGTTCTGCCCAGTCGTCAGCTCCAAAGAGCTTTGCCAAACCACCTGCCGCATAGTCTCAGATACCCTCGACGCTCGACATGAAGCCGACCGCGAGTTTTTCTCCGAGATATCCAACTCCGCCGATGAATCCTCCGTTGTTCTGAGAACCTCTTTCGCCAGAGTACGCTGCGGAGTTCAGAGGAGTTGCTTGGGCTTGGATGAGATTGTTGAGTCTTGACCCGGTTGGAGTCACGCCCGAGCTTCCGTTAATCAAATTTTGAAGTCGTGACATAAATGCCTCCTTTTACCCGATATATTTTGCATACATCTTGTCAAGATACTCCTGATAGGTATTGCAACCTGATTTTCTCTTTACCCATTCTGTTTTGGTCATGATGTTTGAGTAACCAGCGGCAGCAGCTTGTTCGTATGTTGTCCATCCTCCAGAACTGTGTTGGGGGGGGGTTGTGGTTGTCGTGATTCCGCTGTCGATGTTGTAGCCGTAAGAGTCGCTTCCGTCGACTGCCGTAACTTCTGTCCATCCGGTCATATAACCTTTACGCGATCCTGCGCCCATAAGCCCCTCGTTGACCCAATGGTACATATATGCGTAGGTTTTTCCGTTGTATCTCACAATGGTGCCTTCGTTGGGCTCTCTGTCCCTTGTTCCTGTACTAATGCCATTGAGAATTGACTCAAGATTAGGGTTGTTAAGCGATTCTTTGTCGCACTTATATGTTTCGCCGTTCATTGTGAATTGAGTGTATTTCTTACCACCGAGCCATCCAGTCTTAGTGGTCTTATCCGTTATACCAGCCTGTGCAGATGTTTGTGCAGTTCCGATTTTACTCCAAGCGTGCTTTGTAAGAGAAATAAAATCGTTCTCGGAGATCTTTCCGCTGTCTCTATCTTTTTTCAGATCTGCGATAACGATGTCGATGCTCTCAACAGTTACATCGGTAATCGAAAAATCCATTACCCAAGAATCGTAGTATACCTTCTGGTAGGTATCCTTGTCGATTTTACCCGAACCGTACAGTTCGTCTGCTCTTGCGTTTGCGACCTCGTTGTTTCCAGAAGAAATGAGATCGTTGATCTCTTTCACGCGAGCGTCTGCAAGCTCCTTCTTTAGAATATCCGCGTCTTCTCGAGAGAGAACTTTTTCTGTTACAGCTCGATCGATATCCGACTCGGAATAGCTGTTAGAATCCATTTTAATGGCGCTGGAAATGGTTTGATAGTTTTGGTAGGAGGTTGCGGCGAGGTTCTTTTCTTCTTCTACCCTTACTGCCTCCTCTTCTTCTGCTTCTGTAGTCTGCTTATTTGCGTTGTAAGTGTTGACTGCGTCTACGAGGCTTTGGGTTTGTTCTGGAGAGAGCCCGTAATCGGACGCGAGTTGTTCGAGCTGTTCTACGGAGTACACACCGGAGTTCGCTCCCGAAAGAAGTTCGGTGTAAGCCGCTCTCGCGTACTGCGCTTCTTCCTCTGCTTTTGCCGCCGCCTGCTTCGCCTCAGCTTCAGCCTTCTGCTCTTGCTCAAGACGGTGCTTTGCAATAGCGTCGTCATTGTTAAGGAGATTCTCCTTGTACGACAGGTTTGCATTGAACTTGCCTGCATCGGCAGTCTGTTCTGCGGTGAGCTTATCGGAGCGAGCCTGAGACTCGGCGTTGAAGAGGTTTTCGCTGTAGGAAAGACCAGACTGGAGCTTCGCATCGCGTTCTGCAGACTCGGCTTCGTACTTACTCTGACTGTAGCCAGATTCAGCCGCATATTCGTTCTGCGCGTGAGCTTGGTCAGCGTTGAACTTGGACTCGCGCTCTGCGCTGGTCGCCTCATGCTCAGCCTGAGCTTTGCTCTGGTTCGCACCGAGAAGGTTGTTCTGATAGGTGGTGTCGACCTCGTACTTATTCTGACTGTACTGAGCCTCTGCGTTGTACTGATTCTGGGCGTGTGCGGAATCTGCGGAATACTTGGCATCCCTCTCGGCGCTTTCTGCCTCGTAGATGCTCTGAGCCTTGCCTTGCTCTGCGTTGAGCATATTGGTCTGGTAGGTCGTGTCGATTTGATACTTGCGGTCAGAGTATGCCTGCTCCGCATTGTATTTGTTCTGGTAGTAGTCGGAGTCTGCCTGCAGACGAGCTTGGCCTTCGGCGTAGCGAGCTTCGCGTTTCGAGGCATCTGCCTGAGCGTTTGCTGCCTGAGTCTCGGCTCTCTGCTGTGCGTAGGCTTTGGAGTTCAGATAGTCGCTGTAACCGCTACCAGAGAGTCCCATGCTGCCCATAGCTTCGGCATTTGCACCGTAGGAGGCTTTGTTCTGCTCATAGCTGGAGCGAGCGTCTACGACACCTCTCTCGCGCTCTACATCGGCGCGCTGTTCTGCCGCTACGCGCTGGCTCTCTGCCGCCGAATAGATAGCGTTGCGCTGTTCTTCAGACATGGAGAGAAGGAGCTGGCGCTGTTCCTCTGCCATAGCCATTCCAGACTCTTTCTGCGCGTTGATAGCGTCCACGAGGGTCTGATACTGGGTGTTGGCGTAAGTGGTTGCTGCGTTCTTGCGCTCTTCTGCGTGTGCGTAAGCCGCCTGTCTCTGCTCCTCGGACATACTGAGAAGCAGGTCTCTCTGCTCGGTAGCCATCGCCATGCCCGATTCTTTCTGAGCATTGATGGAATCAAGGAGAAGCTGGTATTGCTGAGCGGCGTAGTTCATGTCGGAAATGCGCTGTTCCTCTGCAAACTTGTAGACTGCGTTCTTCTGTTCCTCGCTCATGGTGATGAGGAGGTTCTTCTGGTTCTCAGCCTCTGCCAGAGCCGCGTTCTTCTGCTCGGTAGCCGCGTTGTCGACCATTGCCTTCTGGTTATTTGCCTCTGCGATAGCCGCCTGACGCTGTTCTTCGATAGTGACAAGAGCTTTCTGACTCTGCTCATCGTAGAAGGCTGTCTGCTCATCTCTCATAGAGCCGTAGACAGTCTCCTTATTGCGGAGGAACTGCTCGTAGCTGTCAATCGTCTCAATACCTGCCCATGCGGAAGTCGGAGGCACCTGCTCGGTGGTCGCACCAGTTCCAGTCACGCCAGAGGCGCTGTTTGTATCTGCAGAGACGAGAGTTCTCTTCTCGTAAGGTTGACCAGCCTGTGCAGGGAGATTCTGCTGGACAGGTTCATCCCGACCGACGCGGTATTCCGCTGTCTGTTGTTGACCGATCGTTCCCGTAGGAGATGTATTCTGTTCTGCCTTTCCAAAATAGCTTCTCCACCAGTCCTCGTCCTGAAGTCTCGGCGGTTTTGTGACAACCGTTCCGCCACTTGGCGTAGAGCTGCCAGAAATGTAAGATCCGTAGGTGTTATTGGGCGACGACATTCTGATTACCTCCATTCATCTTTCCGATTAGGTAGTTCTCGTACTCGGCTCTGTTCTGTACTTCCTTCTGAAGCTCCGCGATAGCCGCCTGATACTGTGCGATTTCCTGCTGGCGCGCGATTTCTTCTCTGAGCCGCTCTACATTGTCATGCGCGAAGGGATAGTGCGCGTTCTCCATGTTGAGCCAGAAAATAAGCTGTGTCTGAGGGAGCGACGGGTCTCCGTAAGCGCCCTGCTGAAAGTTCTGTCTGTTTTCCTGCCAGAGAAGCTCTCTGGATTTCTCGATGTCGATGGTGGCATCGGCGGAGAACAGGTATTCATCGTTGTAGTAGTACTCACCAGACTCGTCTCTCTCGATAAAGTCATAGCGATTGAAAGTACTGTTTTGGGTTCTTCCAAACGAGTCTTTGAAGACCGCAGGACGAGGCTCGTCTGCGTATGCAAGGTAGTACTGGAAGATGATCTTGTCGATCTCTGCATATGCGGCGTTCTTCATCTGTCTCTTGGAGTCCAGGCGACCAGCCGCCTGCTGGATCTGGAGCTGCTTCGCTTTTCCAGACTGTGCGGAGCTGTCGTGCTGACCCTGATAGGAGTCCGTGATGCCCAGAATACGCTTCGCTTGGTCGTAGAGGCGGTCAGACTCCGCTACGTCGCGCGAGATATCGACGCTCAGATCGACTCTACCAAAGAGCCTGAAGTTCGATTGATTCGCCTTAAAGGTCTTTTTGAAGACGCTGTTGTCCAAGTCCATGTTGAAGTCTTCGGGGACGATGGGGTATACACCGCTGCTCATGAGTTTCTCCATGATTCTGGACTCGACCTTGTTGATTGCCTGCTGTTGAGGACGGATAAACTCGCAGTCAGACTGCCCGAAAAGGCTGTCCTCTTGCGAGGTGTTCTTCCTGATAACGACAGGCAGGGTGTTGGGATGGTAGAACGGGAGCTTCGTCGGCTCGGTCTTCGGCACTTGGACATCAATGGAGACGGGGAGAAGCACTCCTCCGATATCCTCCATAGCCACTCTGCCGTCCTCCAGAACCGCCTGACGCTTCGCGGTGGTCATTACGACCTGCCCGTCCTCGATAACTTCGCTCATCGCAGGAATAAAAGAGCCGTCTGTGAGAGGGATATCTCTGTCGACCTCCTCGTATTCCTCGTTCTGAAGCTCGTAGTCGCTGTCCTTCGCGTCCTCGCAGTTGCAGAGTTCCTTGCGCTTGCCGCACTTCTTGCAGACATAGCGCTTTCTGGCGTAGTAGTCCTCGATATCGAGCAGAGCGGTGTCTCCGCTCCAGACGAACTGACAGACCTTGTCCTCGTCGTTCTTGTAGTAGCAGACATAGAGCGTTGCAGTCTTGTCGTCGGCGTTGTCCTCAGACTCTGCCTCCTCAGCCACTTCGAGAGTGACATTGTACTTTCTGACGATGTCCTCCTTCGTGGTCTCGAACTCGATGAAGCAGTACTCCATGTCATTGATGTCGTAGATATTCGGCTGACCTGTGAATCGAGAGGGACTCAGGCAGGTGACCTTGACATCTCCGACTGTGTTGTGCGTGATAATAGACTCGTCCCACTCCACAAGCCACACAGAGCCGCCATAGATGGGGTTGAAGCGTTCGTCCATGTCGTTGTGCTTCTCGAAGGGAAGTTCGTCTCTCTTATTCCGCAGAAGAGTCTCAATGCTCTTCGCGTTGCGCTCGTTGCGCTCGCTCCACATCTTTGCGGAGACGGACGGGTTCGGGATGTAGCTGGTGACCTGAGACTCCACAAGCTCGTAGGTGATGTTACGAACCTGCTTCGCCTTCTCCTCCGAGCCGTCTATCTCGTCGCTTCCTTTGTACTGTGCCAGATGCCGCTCCAGCTTCGTGTAGATGTCTTCCGACGCGGCGCGAGCTTCTCGGTACAGCTCCTGAAAGAAGACGAGCTTCGAGCTGTCTTGATAGTCGATTTTCATAGTAGTGGTTCTCCGTATCTCTTAATAATTGCCTGACGCTCCTCCGGGCTGGCGTTGAAGTAGTCTTCGAGGAGGTCTGGGCGGTACTTAACCTTCTTGACGGGCTGAGCTTGCGGCGGCTTCGTCCAGTAGATAGCAAAGTACCTGAGAGCGTCTGGCGCGTGAGTCAGCTCGTGCGGTTCTTTCGCGCAGTCGTCTGGCTTCTTCTCATCAACGAGAAGCTGAGGGAGGGTGCGTATCAGATGCTTACAGGTGCGGAATATCTTGATTCTGGTGTAGGTCGAGCCGTCAGGAGCTGTCCTGAACTTCATAAGCTCCTTCAGAGCGAGCCAGCCTGCCGCTCGGTCATTGTTCGACTTGACCAGCTCAATGCCGTTCTCGTCGAACAGAAGAGCCTTGCTTTTGCCCGACTCTTGCGATGCGTTCCACATATCAGGAGGCGCAAGTCTGAGTCTGGGAGGATGCCAGCTATCCACAGAGCCGTCGTCGTTCTCCACAAGCTCAGCTTGCTTGATTTTGGCGGCGGCATCGGAGATAATAAGACCGCTCTCGTATATCTCGTGGAACACATACGCGATGTTCTCGTTGTCGATAGCCACCTTGTAGTGGGCGAACATATCGAGACCGTAGTCCATCGTGTTGTAAATCGTCCAGTCGGACGGTATCGGGAAGGGGTCGCAGGTGTGGTCGTTGTAGTCGAACTCGGAGAAGTAGCTTCCACCGAGGTTTGAAAGCGCTTCTTCGGCTGTTCTGGGGTACTCCTGCTTGACCTTGACTCCCAAGTCCTTCGCGGTTCTGTCGTACCATTCTTTCGTTCTGCGAGGGTCACAAAAGACCGAGAGGAATATCTTGTGGAAGGCGTTTTCTTCTATCCACAAGCGCTCAAAGAGCGTACCCTTCATGATGGTAGACAGACCGATAACCTTACCGCCTGTCGGGCGGTTAATGGTCGGATAAGCCGAAGTCCAGATTTCCTCTGCGTACTGCTGGAACGCCCACTCGTCGAGGAGCAGGATGTTACCTGTGAATGAACGACCTGCAGAGGGAGAGGCAGGAAAGGCTTTGAAGGTGGAGGTAAGACGACCTTTGCCGTCTGTGATGTAGATGGCGGTACTCGTGGCTTCCCAGCGAATATCGCCGCCTTTGAGAAGCTCGGGCATATTGTCAAGCACGACGCTCATACGCCTTACAAGCTCCTTTGCATCGTCCTCTGTCTTTGAGAGGGCGACGACGGTGTGACCGAGGTTGAAGATGAGGTCATGGAGGCAGAAGTACAGAGCTATCCATGTAATACCCATCTGACGCGCCTTTAGAATGAGATTCAGGCGGTACTCGGCAAAGTCTCTGAGGGTCTGGTTCTGAGCGTCCCAGCCCTTGAACGGAACGATGATTTCGGGAGAGTCCTTGTCCTCTATGACGCAGTAGTTATTTGCCCAGTACACTACATCATTTCGGCAATACTCGAACTCGGCTTCTCGGATGCGCTGAAGGTAGGCGGCTATGTTGGCGGCGGTGTCAGGTGTCTTGGTTGCCACCGTTGCCTCCGTCCTTCTTCTGGGCGCTCAGCCGCGCCTCGACTCTCTGGATAAGGGCAAGGTCTTTCTCGTCGATACCTGTGACATGGGTATCAATGACCTGTTTGTCCTGTTTTCCGTAGTCGTTGGTAAGCACGAACTTAGCCATGTTCGCATCCAGCTTGCCCGAAAGCGCTCCAGATTCCATCATGCCGCCTGCCCATTCCTTGACGCGCGCATAAGCGGAGGCGAAACGGTCGTGCTTGTACTTGCCGTTTTCTGTGATTCCTGCCCATGATTTGAGGGCTGAAACAGAAACATTGATCGACCTTGCGAACATTCCCATGGTGGGGAAGTCGTTGGTGATTTCGATCGGATATTCTTCTTTGACCTTTCCGTCTTTGTAGTAGCTGCGCTTATAAACGATTTGGGTCAAGGGAACGCCGAAGAACTCGATGAGCTTGTCTGCGTAGCTCTCGTCGTACTTTTCTGCGAAGTCGTTGCCCTTTGCAAAAGTTCCGTCAGGGTTTCTTTTTGGTGATTCTTTGGTTTTTTGGGTTGTGGTTTTGTTGATTTCTTTTTGGCTCATTTTGTGGATCTCCTTGTAAAAACAAAATGAGCCCTGTTACTCCTTGACGGAATAAAAGGGCTCTAACCTCTAAGGGTATATGGCACATTGTCTGGTATATATCTTAGCACAGACTTTGCTGTGTTTAGTCGCAATTTATGGTGCGTTTTCTCTGGACTGTGTGCTATGGTTTGGTTCGCTGGTATTTGATTCTCGGAGAGGATCTTCGCATTAGTAATAGAATACTATAATAGGGTTTTTATTTTTTACATCGGTATTATAGTATACTAAGACTATAATAGTTCTCAGGGGATAAGCGAGAGTCCTTGCGCGATATCGTGTATCAGCTTTCTTTTGCGCTGGTAGTATGTATTCTTTGCGAGGAAGGGCGATGCGGCAGAAAAGTCATAACCGCGTCCTTTCTGGATGTCTTCCAGCAGGTCTCTTCTTATTCCGACCTCGACATCTTCCAGCGCTTTATCGACGATAGCGTTCAGCTCTACATATCTCGCCAGCACAGCTCCCGTTATGGTCGAGTGCTTTATCATGCGCTCTCTGCGGTCATAGTCCGCGCATATCGTTTTCACGATATCCACGACGCTCGTGGGAATCTCCCACTTAAAGTACATTTTCTGCCTTGACATCTATCGCTATTCCTCCTTTTCGGTCTTTCGGTTGTATTCCAGCACGATGCTGGTGGGGATCGGTACTCTTTGGTGTAGCAGGATCGTGAGGTACTTAGCGAGCTTCTCGATCTCTGGGTCGCCCGTTGGTTGCTCTTGATATCTGCTTCTGCCGCCGACGTTCAAGATGTCGCTTTGTGCTATGTAGTAGGTCGGCTTTTTCGTCTCTCTTCCGCTCGGCGATTGGACATGGATGCACAGCTCGCACAACGGCGAGGATCTGTTGATGCAGGTTCTGCAGTCGTAGTGTTTACCTTCCATGACTGCCCCTCCCTTGTCCTGAGTAGTCCACAATCCCAGCCTCGATGGCTTCGTCAGCGAGCCTGCCTTTCCCCGTCATCAGGAGCATGAAGAGGTCAAAGATCTCTCTTAAAATCTTTTTCATGTCAGCCCTCCTTGTAGAGCGCAGGGAACACAGCTCTGAACTCCGAATAGGTGATGGGGAGATCCGCCCAGTCGTTGTCCTTGACGCCCACAAAGACGATCGTTCCGACGAATGTGTGCGTTCCGAAGGTGCAGTTATAAGGCTTGCCTTTGAGCCTGCCCTCCTCGTCGCAGAGAATCACGATGTCGGTGCTGAGGGCTATCTCTTGCAGATAACCGCCTACCAACTCCTGCATCGCCTCCAGCTCCGCTGAAATAGGAGTCATGAAGGGGGCTTGATTCGGATGCTTTACGACAGCCTTAATCTTCCTTGGTTTCTTCTTCCACATTTTCATCCCTCCAGTTCGCAAGCTCCATGCACTTGCGCGTTTTTGCGTAGTCTACGGTCTTCTTCATCTCAACGATGGTCTCGAAGGTCTTTTCGCTGATTTCCTTCTCGGTCTTGCCAAGCTTCACTCCGAGAGGGAGGACGGCAGTGTTCCGTACTGCCGCGAAGAGGAGGAGCTGTGTCTCCTCCAGCTTGCGCTCCAGTCTGGCGACCTTCCTGCAGTTCTTGCATTTAGATTTGCTCATGAGCGCACCTCCAAGTTCGTTGTTGCTCTGGCGATGGCGTTCGTCACTTCTTTGGCGGACGCAGACGATGTCACGGTGATATCGTCTCTCATGTAGATGGCGCTTCCTTCTTTGGTTTCTTTGACCGCCAGTATGTGGTCGATATTGACAAGCATATCTGTGCCGTCTGTACTCGCTATGAACACAAACATATCATTTCCTCCTGTTGTAGCTTTCGATAGTCTTGATGGCTTCGGCAGCACCGTAGCAGACCGCGCAGGCGTAGCCCTCTGCACTCAGACGCTCCAGCCACTCTTTTTGTTCTTTTGTGGTTTTGTTTTTGCCGTACTTCATCTCGATAAACAGCCCATGGTAGCCTCCTCTGGCGCGTGGGACAAACAGGTCGGGAAAGCCGCTCCTGAGTCCCATGCTTTTCAGAATCGCCGCATAGCTCACGCTACGCTTGCCTTCGTTGGGAATATGTACTACGGGAATGTGCAGAAGGTCGCAGTACTCGACGACGGCGATCTGTTCCGCCGATTCAGAAGATCGGAGTTTAGGGCTTGGCATCGAGGACCTCCTGCAATCTCTCGGCCGCTTCCGACGCGGGTGCATCCGGGCAGCTCCCGGGGCAAATCATTCTACCGCAAATTTTGCACATTGTTTGTTCGCTCCTTTCCTAAAATTTCCGCTATCATATTTCGCATTCCGATTTCAAGATTTTCGCAATCACCATGTGAAACATGGTTTTTGTATGCGCCATAGGACGAATCAAGTCGTTCAATCGGTAGGGTTCCTTCCGCTACTTTTTTCGCCATCCTTCGGTATTTCTTTTGCGCATTTCGCTTGTTCTCGTTACGGACTCTTCGCACGATCTTCCCGTCGCTCGTCAGATAGGTGTGAAAGCCGAGATAGTCCAGTCCGTTTTTGATCGGTGCGATCTGCGTCTTTCCGTTAAGAGTTAGCTCCAGCGTTTTCAAATACTCCGTGATGATTTCAAGGCAGTATTTAAGATACTCTTTGCTTGGATGCAACAAATAGAAATCATCCATATACCGCCCGTAAAATTCAATCCCAAGCTCTCTTACGATCAGCTTATCCAGTCCATCCAGATAAAGAAGCGCAAGCCCCTGATTGATCTGATTGCCGAGCGGAAGCCCTTTACCATCGGTGCTATCTATAAACAAGTGACAGAGCCAGCATATATCGGGATCGTAGCCAAAATAGTAATCCACCGTATCCTTCAGCTGCTCGTGTGAAATGTTATAGAAAAACTTGGATATGTCGCATTTGAGAACGTACCCGCCTCTCTCATACCTTTGGTAAAAGCGTTTCATGTGAAAAGATAGCCGATCCAGTCCGAATAGCGTTCCCTTGCCGATCTGTCCCGCGCAATTATCGTACAGAAAAACGCGTTGGAGCTTTGGGAGAATTACGTTGTCACACAGACTGTGCTGCACGACCTTATCCTTGAACGAGGTCGTCTGAATTAACCGTTCCTTTGGCTCGTAAACCTTAAACTCGTGATACGGAGATATCTGATAGGTTTTGCGCTTCAGCTGATCGATGAGAATATTGATTCCCTCAATCGGCATCATTCCAAACTTTGCGGAGCTTTTCTTGTAGCCCTTTCCGCATTTGGATTTTCGGTAGGCTCGGTACATATTTTCAAAGTCGATCACTTTCTCAAAATCGGTCATGCAGTACAGTCCTTTTTGTTTATCTTTTTTCAAAGAAAGGTTGCGCGTTCTTTCGATGTGGTGCTCTGATTTCGGATGTTTCCTACTCTGTCCGGCTTTCCACCGATACGGGCGAACCCCGTTGTTGTCGTTGTTGTAGTTGTCGTTGTTGATGTTGCCGCGCGGGGAAACGCAAAAAATACAACACGCAACCTATTTTTTTATTTCTTTTCGGACGTTCTCCATGCAATCGAAAGAAATTTTACATCGGAAACCATTTTAGTCCAGTAAGCCGCAGACTCCGGTGAAAGGATCTGCAAGTTCATAGAAAGCTCGATATAAAAGATCAGTTGATTGCATTTCGTGATGGCTTCTGTAATCATTTCGCAACGTCTAAACTTTTGCGTCTGATTGTTCACCGTATTGGCTTCCAGAAGCGTATCGTAAATTTCAAGGCTTTTCTTCTGCATCTGATCCACCAAAGAATGTCTGTATTTCTTTGGGTATCGGTTGCAGTTGGATGTAATCTTAAATGTGTGGATGGCAAGTTCCTTCGCCTTGATAATCACCCGCAAATCATTCTCTGCCATTTTTACTCGTCGGAAGATTCAAAGATAGCAGAGGAAAAGATCCAAAACGGGCGAACCCCGTTGCCGTCGCCGCCGTAGATGACGTCGTCGAGGAAGTCGCCGCGCGGGGAAACGCAAACGCACCAGTTGTCATTGGTATATTCGCTTGTTTCCCAAGGAGTTGCAAGCCAAACCCATTTGTCGATTTTGTGCATTTCAAAAATGCTTCGGTTGCTTCGGTAAAAATCAAACGTCGGAAGGCTTACCTTGGATCTCAAAACGCCGTGCTTCTTGGAGCCGTCCAGCGAGATCAGATCGGTATCAAACTCCAGAATGTTCTCGGCGCCAATCTCGCGCTCGATTTCGGGCAGATATTCTTCTACGAGTCTTTCCAGAATTACGCTTTTGGAAAAGTCGTTGTTTTCTCCGAAATGAGAATGAAAGAGCGAATCCTTGTTTACTACCGCAATTCCGCCATGACACTCACCGAATCGGATAAATTCATGCTTTCCGATTTTGAATGTTTCTCCTACTTTTGCCTTGATCTTTTCCATTTTTCATTTCTCCTTTTTGATTTTTTATTTTTTCAAGAGCCAAAGATATTAGATTTCAAGATAAGAAACGGGCGAACCCCGAAGTCGCCGTCGTAGCAGTCGCCGCGGCCGATGTAGCCGCGCGGGGAAACGCACTTGACAAACGTTGAATCTTCGTGTCTCGGAGTGCTCCACGGTGTCACGAGCCACCAGTATTTTTCCATCCGATCAAGATCAAGGATGGCAACATAACGGCGGTAAAGATCGGTTGTCAAAAGGGAGCACTTTTCATAGATCTTTCCATAGTCGCGCAATCCATCATCGGATGTGAGATCAACCGTATGCTCAACGATATTTTCCTCTCCAACGATCGCGGCGATTTCTTCCGCAAACTCCCGGCAGATCTTTTGGACGTTGCTTCCTCTGAAATCATTGTTAGAGCCGAACTTTACATTTTCCTTGTAAAGCGATTTCAGCAGCAACGCGATCGTATCGCCCGAGCGCTCAAGCACAAGGAACTCATACTTTCCAACGTGGGCGATCTGCTCACCTTTTTCGTTTTTCTCGATGCAAAAGCAATCCTTCACGCCAAGAGCCTTTTTGATCTCGTTGAGCTTCTCATCAGCGATCTCGATTTTCTGCCCGTTCAGGCAGATGTAGTTTTTGGTTTTCATTCTTTTTCCTCCGTGTATTTCTTTTTTAGATTTGCAATTATACCTTATCCTCGCCATTACTCCACACCGCCTTTCATCTTCGGAGCTTCGGGAAGCGGTAGCCTGCGTTGTAAACTCGCATTGCTTTACATTCGGCACAAGTAATTTTATAACAGCCGGAGTCCAAGTCGGATCGTAGCCATG
>JAZSNZ010000378.1:0-6686 GCA_045536645.1 Acutalibacteraceae bacterium | reverse complement strand
ATGTTGTCACATTTGAGGAACTCGGTGTAGACCGTCTTTTCGTGGACGAGGCGCACGGTTTCAAAAACCTTGCCGCAGTCACGAAAATGCGTAATGTTGCCGGTGTTTCACAGACAGAGGCAATGAAGTCATCCGACCTTTTCGGCAAATGCCGCTATCTTGACGAGATCACCGGAGGCAAGGGAATTGTTTTCGCAACCGGCACGCCTATCTCCAACAGCATGGTGGAGATGTACACTATGCAGAGGTATCTCCAGTATGAGACGCTCCGACGCAATGGTTTAAGCCACTTCGACTGTTGGGCATCCACCTTTGGTGAGTGTGTGACCGCAATAGAACTTTCCCCGGAGGGCTACAATATAACAAGACGATAAATATCGCTCGTCTAAACTTCAAAAAATACATAAAGAAAGGAGGAATCAGGATGGCTAAAAAAGGGACAAATATCAGGATTACAGCACTTTATGAGCGTCTTTCCAAGGATGATGAACAGCAGGGCGAAAGCAACAGTATCACCAATCAAAAGAAATATCTTGAGACCTATGCCCTGCAAAATGGTTTTCAGAACATTAGACACTTTACTGATGATGGCTATACCGGCAGAAACTTTAATCGTCCGGGATTTCAAGACCTACTTGCTGAGGTTGAAGCAGGTAATGTTGCTGTTGTTATCGTAAAGGATATGAGCCGATTAGGAAGAAACTATCTGCAGGTCGGCTATTATACCGAGGTGCTTTTCCCGAACAGCGATGTACGATTCATTGCAGTCAACAACAGCGTAGACAGTGAGCGTCCCAGCGATAATGACTTTACACCGTTTCTCAACATTATGAACGAGTGGTACGCAAGGGACACAAGTAACAAAATCAAGTCCATATTTGAAGCTCGTATGCGTGAAGGCTTGCGATGTAGCGGAAGTGTACCTTATGGTTATTATCGGCTTCCCGGAGATAAACAGACCTTTGTCGTTGATCCTATTGCCGCAGAGGTTGTGCAACGAATTTATCGGCTTGCTGACGAGGGTTACAGTTCGGCTGATATTGCCAGAATGCTGACGGCAGACAAGGTTTTGATACCGTCCGCTCATTCGGCAAAGTATCACCCTGAACAGAATCGAAGACGCAAATACTACTCGCCGACAGAATGGGGCAGTTCTGCAGTTAGAACAATACTGCACAGACAAGAATATCTCGGTCATACGGTTTTGAGAAAATCGAAATGTGTCAGCTTCAAGACGAACAGACGCAAAGAGACGCCGGAGGATGAGCAGTACATTTTCCCTAACACTCATGAGCCTATAATTTCGCAAGAGCTTTGGGATAGAGTACAGCTAAAGACCGCCCGTTGCCCACGAAAAACGCCATACGGAACATTCAAGCATAGATTAAGTGGATATCTCTTCTGCTCCGATTGTGGTGGACGGCTCGCATTACAAACCCATGTAAAAAAGAAGTCAGAGGAAAGATACTACACTTTTAGATGTAGTGCCTATGGGCAGATGCGGCGCACCTGCTCACCTCATAGCGTGAATGCTGATGTAGTCGAGGAATTGTTACTTATATCTCTGCAACGCATATCGAAGTATGTGTTGAGTGACGAGAAAGCCTTTGCCAAGGAGTTACAAGAGCGTTGGCAAGCTAAAGCGGACGCAGAACCGGATAAGCGTACAGCAGAACTTAACGTTGCTCAAATTCGTTACGAGGAACTTGTTGGATTGATTCGTGGTCTTTATGAGCATTTCATTTCCGGATTATTGCCAGAAAGACAGTATAAGCAACTGCTTCAGCAGTACGATTCTGAACAAGCAAAGCTTGAAGAAAAAATCGAAGAACTCCAACGGCTACTGTCAACCGAGAAAAGAGCCCCGTTACAGATTGACCGCTTTGTAGCTCTGATACAGAGATATAAAAATCCCACAGAGATAACGGATGATATGCTTCGTGAGTTTGTTGATAAGATTGTTGTTTTTGAGACCGAGGGGTCGGGAAACAGCCGTACAAAGAGAATTGAGATATACTTCAACTTCATCGGGCAGTTTGAGGTCGCATTTACACCAGAGGAAATAGCCGAGGCACAGCAGAAAAAGGTTGAGGAACAGATCGAACGCCGAAGAGCGAGAGACCGCAAGCGTTCAGAACGAAAAAGAGCGGAGAAATACGCACAGAACGGTGGTTTTCCAACTCCTCCCAAGATGTGTCCGGGCTGTGGAATAGAATTCCATCCGAGGAGCAATCGACAGGTTTATTGTACAAAGGAGTGCTGGAAGAAGCACTATACAGAAGAAAAACATGCCGCAAGAGCAGCAGAAAAAGATGGTCATACCTACCGACAGAGAGAATGTGTTGCCTGCGGCAGTTTATTCTGGCCTAACAGCAGTCAGGATGAGTACTGTTTTGATTGCAGAGAACAACACATTAAGGAATACAAAGCGGAATGGTATAGGCGTTCCGTTGCGGCTAAAGCCGAGAGCCAACCTACTTTCTCCGCACAGTAAGAACACCGCAATTATACGAAGAAGCCTGCGAATAACCGCTAAATCATACACAACGAGCGTTATTCAATGGTTTCTTCGCAGACTAATTATATAAAGGAGTTATTGATTATGATGCACTTCATAGAAAGTTTCTACTACGGAAATCTTGAGCCGCAGGAACGCAGCGCTCCGCAACCTCCAACCACACGCAAGCAGATGGATATACTCGTTCTCAATGAAGAACTGCTGACCAAAGTGCTCACCGACAAAGAAAAGGAGCTGTTTCTTGCTTATGTTGACGCATGGCATGAGGTCAACAGCGAATCAAACCTCGACAGCTTCATCATGGGCTTTCGGCTGGGAGCACACTTCGCCTATGATGCTTTTGTTGAATCCTGAGCATGAAAAGGCTCAAGGGGTCAAGAAGTCAATAAGTCAGAGTGTCTCGATGAAGAGGCTCAAATTAACTGCAAAGGAGTGTGGGAAATGGAAATCAAATACGAAAAAGAGAGCATTCGCCAACAGATAGGCAGCGAGGTAAGGATCACAGAAGTGTACCTGCCTGCAGGCGAAGATAGCAAGACAGAGCATATCGGCATCTTTGGTCAACGCCATCTGCATTTTATCCGAGAGCATAGGAAGCCGCTATTTGCCGAGCTGTTATGTGCCGGCAAGCTCAACGGTTATCTCGCCGACATTGACCGACAGGCGGAGGATATGCTTCTGCGGTTGGTAGATGATATAGCCGCAAGTGAGGGCATAACCGAGCGGCTAAAGGCGGAGAGGCATATGGAATGGGTACAGAGGATGAACAGCGTCCGAAATCGTGCCGAAGAGATAGTAAACTCGGATTTGATTTGTGTTTAAGTAGTCCTCGTGGGTGACCCGAATGTATTCGAGAGCCAATATGCGACGACCGGCGAGGACGGCGAGTACAGTTTCGTCGATCTGTCCATCGGTGAATATCACATTTCCGTTCATAATGATGCTTTCCCGGGCGACTACGGTGTCTCAAAGACGAATCACAGGCCACAGCAACACCGGTAATGGCGGAACCGCCAACGGAGGCGGTCACAACCACTCCGGCAACAACTCCGATGGTCTCAAGCACGCTAACTGCAAGCAGTGTGTAGACACGCAGGAAGCCTTTGTTCAGTCCCTTGCCGATGATGCGGTTTCCATCGACGGCACTGATTATCTGCCCGTAGGCAAGCCAAACTCCTACAAGGATTACGAGTTGATTTATTACATCAATGATGTTACAATTGAAAACGAGCAGGTTCTTGTAGAGTACGGCGCTGCTGGTACAGCGACCGGGACTTATGAGTATGGTCTGCAGCGACTGTCCGTTGAGTATGTCAACGAAGCCAAAGAGTATTATCTCTACAACGGCACAGGTAATGTAACGCAGACTACCGCCGAAAACGGCTCAATGTTCCTGCGTTACACCTATGATCCGTTTGGCAATGTCACAAGCATCAACGCACCCATGACCGTCGATATTGACGATCTGAACCGTTACACCTACAACGGCGAGGATTACGACTACAACACAGGTCTGCAGTATCTGCGAGCGAGATATTACAGTACGAGCGCGGGTTCGTTTATCTCGCAGGATTACCTGTCTTGGCGATTTGCTAAATCCGCTTAGTCAGAACAGGTATACGTATGCTCATAACAACCCCGTTATGTACGATGACCCGAGTGGACATTGCGTATATTGCGAGACTGTAGGAATGGGACCATGTGCAGACGGCCTTTACTGTACCAGTAACGAAACATCGAATTATCTCATATATGTATATGGATTGGGGATGCATACCACAATTTTTTATCTTCAGTTAAATTTGAAAGGAACAGAAAATATGCATGGACATAACAAAACGATTATTCTGTGCTGCATGGCGCTTATTTTCTCGCTGCTGCTTTGCTCCTGTGCGGACAGCAGAACGAGAGACTCCGGTAGTTACTCCACCGATAAAAGGCTGTGCTGGATAAAGCATGATACACATTACGAAAATGACAAGCCCGTTAACATTGCCGAATTGTATGTTACGAAGTTCGATGGTAGGAAGTACACTTCATCGATACATTCGCTCAACGAGGTGTTCGGGGGCGGATTCAAAAACTGGAAGATCTTACAGAACCAAATCCCCGGTGAAAGTGGTACGATATATATCGCCAACTACAATAGTCAGCAAATTGACATCGTTGGTTTTACCCTGTCAGACGGCTTTTCCGACACAATATATCATTGCTCTTTGCACGATGATACATTCGATCACGCAGTTATGGAGGAGGGCGGCGAGCCGTTCGCGCTCACGGATGAGTTCGTCTACTTTACCGCATTGAAAAAATCCGGTTCAAATTATACGGTGTCCGTCTGCCGATACAGCAAAACCGATGACAGCAATGAGATACTGATCGCCTACACCATATCAAGCTTATATTACAGCGCACCTGTATTATCATGCACCGGAGATATCCTGTTCATCGCAGAGTCATTGGATACCACTGAGGAAAGTCCGAGCGGCGACACCACACCGAAAAAAACTTATTTATATATACTGTCGCAAGGGGAGATCGAATATATCGATGAGGCGCGATTGGCGATCTGGACGGATGACGGGTCATCGATCATTTATCAGCCGCTCGCTAAGCAATATATGCTTTATGGTACCGCAAGCAAAAAAATCGAAGTGTATGTCGACGATACTCTTGGAAGGAATCCATGGTGCAACGCATTTGCTGTTTCCGGTAACGACATTGCTTACTGGGCAGACCAGCCGAATATATACGTTCGCGATGGCCTATTTACATGGACGCAAATGGTGCCCGATGGCGTAAAGCTTGCTTTGCTGAACAAGGAAACGGGAGAAGAGATGGTCATTGTCGGTTATGATACATTCAATCAGTTTGAGCACGTTGACTGCAGCTCGCTTGTGTGGATAGAATAGAAATTACCGTTGCAAATGTTATACGAAAGAGTTGTAGAGGATTTATATCCTATTATCATGGCATTAAAGAAAATACTAAAAATGAAAAAATAGTTAGGTTGCTATTACCTTGGCGTACATTTTTAGGGAATGGCTCACCCAAAACGGAATCGACTTACAGAATTATCTTGCAAAAGCATGAAACCGTCCCAAATCTTGCTTAGACCTCCGATGTGGCGTAGAATGATTATATACCACATCGGAGGTTTAGTCGTATATCCCCTAAGCAGCCACCTACGACGGCGACAACAACCGCATTTTCCAGATCTGCGATGCAGCCTCCTCCAGCAAGGTTCATCAAGACAGCTCCCTCAAGAGCGAGTGGAAGTCCGAGAACGGCAATTCTTATCCGTGGGAGAACGGCAACGGCAACGGAGGTAACGGCACAGGTCACAGCAACACCGGTAATGGCAGCAGCGCCAACGGTGGCGGTCACAACCACACCGGCAACAACTCCGACGGTCTCAAACACGCCAACTGCAAACAGTGTGTAGACACGCAGGAAGCCTTTGTTCAGTCCCTTGCTGACGATGCGGTTTCCATCGACGGTACCGATTATCTGCCCGTAGGCAAGCCCAACTCCTACAAGGATTACGAGTTGATTTATTACATCAATGATGTTACAATCGACAACGAGGAGGTTCTTGTAGAGTACGGCGCTGCCGGAACTGCGACCGGCACATATGAATACGGACTGCAGAGACTTTCCGTTGAGCACGTCAACGAAGCCAAGGAGTATTATCTCTACAACGGTACCGGTAATGTAACGCAGACTACCGCCGAAAACGGCTCGATGTTCCTGCGCTACACCTACGATCCGTTTGGCAACGTCACAAGCATCAACGCTCCTATGACGGTTGATATTGATGATCTTAACCGTTACACCTACAACGGCGAGGATTACGATTACAACATCGGCCTGCAGTATCTGAGAGCGAGATATTATGACACCAGCGTTGGTAGCTTCATTTCGCAGGATACTTATCTGGGACAGACGATCTCTCCGCTCAGTCAGAATAGGTATACTTATTGCCATAACAGCCCTGTGATGTTTGATGATCCGAGCGGACATAGTGTTGCAAACGATGAAGAAATAACAGATTATAGTACATATGTAGAAAATTCGGGTGCCACTTATGATATTGTAGCGCCTTCTGATGTTGCTCCTGCAGGATATGTGCGTTCTGATCCATTCCTTGAAGAGATAATGGCAGAGG